>NZ_JADBPZ010000021.1:0-95724 GCF_014893445.1 Enterobacter cloacae complex sp. P29RS
CCTGGCACGTTCACCGGTCATGTCGTTACAGAGTAGCAAGGAACATAAAGTGAACGGAATGACCACCACCGCCGTATGTTCCCCTCACCCTAACCCTCTCCCCGGAGGGGCGAGGGGATTGCTCAGTGCTCGCATTAATTTGTGGGGAACCCTCAGCCCTGTGGGGAGAGGGGAAAAGAATGTTACTGTGCTTCCGCCAGCTGACGATCGCGGCGACATTTAAACATCCAGCCCACCAGCAGCAGGACGATCCACGCGAAGCCCACGTACAGGGAAATACGGGTATCCGGGTGATAACCAATCAGGCCAATGATGAAGACCAGGAAGATGAGACCGACAATGGTCGTTGGCACGCCGCCCGGCACTTTAAACTTCAGCGCTTTGGCCTCTTCTGGCGACAGACGGCGACGAAACGCAATCTGCGACAGCAGGATCATGATCCACACCCACACCGTCGCAAAGGTCGCCAGCGACGCAATCACCAGGAAGACGTTCTCTGGCATAATGTAGTTCAGGTAGACCGAGAACAGCAGCGCCACGGTCATGACCAGCACCGTTACCCACGGGGTACCGCGACGCGACGTTTTGGCAAACACCTTCGGCGCACTGCCCTGCTCCGCCATGCCGTGCAGCATACGGCCCACGCCGAACACGTCACTGTTGATGGCCGACAGCGAGGCGGTCAGCACCACAAAGTTGAGAATGCTGGCGGCAAACGCAATGCCCATATGCTGGAAAGTCAGGACAAACGGGCTGCCGTTGGTGCCCACCTGGTTCCACGGGTAGATGGACATAATCACAAACAGCGTGCCCACGTAGAACACCAGGATGCGCATCGGCACCGAGTTGATGGCGCGCGGAATAGACTTCTCCGGATCTTTCGCTTCCCCGGCGGTGATGCCGATAATCTCGATTCCGCCATAGGCGAACATGACCATCTGCAGCGACATGACCATCCCGAGCCAGCCGTTGCTAAAGAAGCCGCCGTTGCTCCACAGGTTGTGAATGCCGGTTGGCTGTCCACCGTTGCCGATCCCCCAGATGATAATGCCGAAACCGGCGAGGATCATGATGATAATGGTCGCGACCTTGAAAAAGGAGAACCAGAACTCCAGCTCGCCAAACACCTTCACGCTCATCAGGTTAACGGCGCAGATAATCAGCACCACGCTCAGCACCCAGATCCAGTGCGGCACGGCGGGGAACCAGACCCCCATATAGATACCAAACGCCGTCACATCGGCAATGGCAACAATCAGGATTTCGAAGCAGTAGGTCCAGCCGGTGATAAACCCGGCCAGCGGGCCTAAATTTTCCTGCGCGTAGCGGGAGAAGGAACTGGCAGAGGGGTTGTGAACCGACATTTCGCCAAGGGCGCGCATGATGATATACGCCGCCACGCCGCCGATGATGTAGGCCAGCAGAACGCTTGGACCGGCCATTTTGATGGCATCTGCCGAGCCATAAAAAAGACCGGTACCGATAGCCGAGCCCAGCGCCATAAAGCGGATGTGGCGGGTGCTCAATCCACGTTTAAGTTTGTTAGTGCTTTCCATTAAAATCTTGCCATTCAACACGAAAAAAACAAAAAACCACGGGGCCTTAAGCCCCGTGGTTAAACAATTTGTTGCCGTTGATTAATGGGCGTTGGATGTCACCTGACGCCCTGCCGCACGGTCCCAGATAATCGCCAGAACCAGCGCTACAACGGAAGGCATCAGCCAGGCCAGGCCCTGCTCGGACAGCGGCAGACGCTGTGTCCAGGCTGGCAGGATTTCTGCAAATGCTGATGCTTTGATCCCGTCAAGGATACCAAAAATCAGGCTGATAAACATGGCTGGCGCAATAATTCGCGTGGAGTTATGCCACCACGGACGGGTGAAGCTCAGCACTACCAGCACGATACATGGCGGATAGATCGCCGTCAGCACCGGAATTGAGACCTGAATCAGGTGGCTCAGACCGAGGTTTGACACCGCCATGGAGAAGATGCCGAGGATAAACACCAGCGTGCGGTAAGAAAGCGGCAGATACTGAGCGAAGAACTCCGCGCAGGCGCAGGTCAGACCCACCGCCGTCACCAGACAGGCCAGGAAAATCAGCGCCGCCAGCAGCATGCTGCCTGCACCACCAAAGGTGTGCTGCACGTAAGCATGCAGGATCGCCGCGCCGTTTGCGCTCTGATCGACCAGCGTTGCGCTATCTGAACCCAGACGGAACAGCGCCAGATACAGCAGCGTCAGGCCGACACCGGCCATCAGGCCAGCCCAGATGGTGTAGCGAGTCAGCAGACGCGCTTCGGTCACCCCGCGGGAACGCGCGGCGTTAACGATAACGATACCAAACACCATCGCGCCAAGCGTATCCATCGTCAGATAGCCGTTCACGAAACCGTTTGAGAACGCCGCGTTCTGGTAGGCGTCCATCGCGGAGCTGATGGGCCCCGCAGGCCAGACGATGGCCGCAACCGCCAGCACAATCAGCGCCACAATTTTCAGCGGTGCCAGGAAGTTACCCACAGTATCCAGCAGTTTGCCCGGATAGAGAGAAACCAGAATCACGATGGCGAAGTAAATGAGGCTGTAAATAAACAGCGGCATCGCGCCGTCACCGGTCAGCGGGGCAATACCCACTTCAAAGGAGACGGTCGCCGTACGCGGGGTTGCGAACAGCGGGCCAACAGCCAGATAGCAGACGGTTGCCAGCAGAACGCCAGCCACTTTGCCAATCGGGGTGCTGAGGCTGTCCACACCGCCACCGACTTTCGCCAGCGCGATAACGGTCAGTACCGGCAGGCCCACGGCAGTAAGCAGGAAGCCAAACGCAGCCGTCCAGACGTGTTCACCCGCCTGTAAGCCAACCATTGGAGGAAAAATGATGTTACCTGCGCCAACGAACAGCGCAAATGTCATAAAGCCCAGCGCGATAATGTCACGCGATTTCAAGTGATGGGTCATAAAACCTTACTGCCTGTGGATGTGGTGTTGAATACGTTGAGATTTTCGCCATCCCTGACGGGACGATACAGCGGAAAATTTGCTCAATTTCAGCGGGATATGCTCCCGTCCAGGCGTGGCGAAGAATAGTTTTTCGATTTACCACGCAAATACAGTCGGTCTGACAGTATATGGGGGGCAATTTAAACGCTTATAACGTTTAAAGGCAAGAAGGGATCGTAAAACCAGAACAATATGCCAGCATGAAAATTCAGACCAAAATAATATGCCATGTATAAGAAAAACTCATGGCTAATCATGCGAACAAAAAAGCACCAGCCGTATAATATTCACTCGCGTTTCGCTTGACTGCAAAGCAAACGGGCCAGCAATCGCTGGCCCGTGGAAAGGTAGCCTGACACATACGCTGTCAGGCACTTTTTTTGGCAATTAATCGTTCCGGAATCACGAAGCTAAAGCGCGTGCCCTTACCCAGGGTGCTTTCGATATTGAGCCGGCTTTCGTGGTGGCTGACGGCATGCTTCACAATTGCCAGCCCCAGTCCGCTCCCGCCGGTCTGCCGCGAGCGCGCCTTATCCACCCGGTAGAACCGTTCGGTGAGACGCGGGAGGTGTTCAGGCCCAATCCCCGGCCCGTTGTCCTCGACGCTAAACTCAGCCCCTGCCGGAGTATGCTGCCACCGCACCGCGATATGCGTCCCTGTCGGGGTATGATTCACGGCGTTATAGACCAGGTTTGAGATAGCGCTTCGCAGCTCATCTTCACTGCCGAGCACTTTCAGCGTGTTATCAACATCAAAACTCAGGGTGTGTTGATTATGGCTCAGCGTTTGGGCTTCGCGCTCCACCACTCGCAGCATCATCGGCACATCAATGATGTCGTTTAGCGCCAGCGACGGGGCAGCCTCAATTTTTGAAAGCGTTAGTAGCTGTTTGACCAGCCCTTCCATGCGGAACGTCTGTTCGCGCATGGTATGCAGCGCTTTCTCACGCGGCGCCCCCTCAAGCGTTTGCTCCTGCATCATCTCCAGATAGCCCTGAAGCACCGTCAACGGCGTACGCAGCTCGTGGCTGACGTTGGCAAAGAAGTTACGTCTCGCGCCCTCAAGCTGATGCATCTGGGTGACATCCCGCGCCACCATCAGCCACTGCCGATCGCTGTAGGGCATCACGCGAATTTCAAGATGGCGACCGTTATTGAGCTTCAAATTGTGCGGACGACTAAAATCACGCGTTTTCAGATACAGCGTGAACTCGGGATAGCGCAGAAGGTTGAGGATGTTCTGACCGTTATCATCCGGCCAGCGCAGGCCCAACAGCTGCTGTGCGAGGCCATTGCACCAGAAGATGGTCCCTTCTTCCGTCGTCAGGATCACTGCGTCCGGCAGCGACTCCGCGCCGCTGCGAAAGCGTTTTATCAGGCTTCCCAGCTCACGACGGCGCTTTTTATTACGCATCTGCATCTGGTGCAGGCCGTAGAGTAGCGGTTCCCAGCTCCCGCTTCCCGGCGGGGGTGTCATACTTCTGTCGACCCACAGCCACCAGGAAAGACGCAGTAAATTCCAGAAATGCCAGACGAGCAACCCCGTCACGGCCACCAGTAAAAACCACGGCAGATAGCCAAAAATAGCCCCCAGAATGAGGGCCGGAATGCAGCATAAGATCAGTTCAAAGACGAGCCTTTTCCATGACAGACGTTCCAGCACGCGTCACACTCCTGTCATTGTTCAGAAACGGGTCGAGAAGCGATAACCCGTGCCGCGGACCGTCTGTACCATGCGATCGTGGCCGCTCAGTTCCAGTGCTTTACGCAGGCGGCGAATATGGACGTCAACCGTTCGGTCTTCGACATAGACGTTAGTTCCCCAGACGTTATTCAGCAACTGTTCGCGGCTGTAAACGCGCTCCGGGTGTGTCATAAAGAAGTGCAGGAGTTTAAATTCGGTGGGGCCCATATCGAGGGGATTTTCACCGGTCATGACCCGGTGTGAGGTAGGATCCAGGCTCAGGCCCTGCATCTCAATCACCTCTTCCACCGCCATCGGTGAAATACGGCGCATCACGGCTTTGATACGCGCCACCAGCTCTTTCGGGGAGAACGGTTTGGTGATGTAATCGTCCGCGCCGGTTTCCAGACCGCGCACGCGATCCTCTTCCTCACCGCGCGCCGTCAGCATCACCACCGGGATATCGCGGGTCATCGCCTCGCGTTTGATATGCTTGATAAACTGCAATCCGGAACCGCCAGGCAGCATCCAGTCCAGCAGGATCAGATCGGGCCAGGGTTCATTCAGCTGGTTCACCGCGCTGTCATAATCTTCCGCTTCAACCGGCTGGAAGCCATTTTGTTCAAGCACGAAGCACACCATTTCACGGATCGGAGCTTCATCTTCTACGACCAGAATACGTCTCGCCATACTTTGCCCTGTCTTATCGTATTTAAGTTACAAGTCTGTAATGCGGCGTCATTATGCGTCAGATTTATGACAGATTTATGAAAAACATTACCACGATAAATAGCAAACTGTTGTTTTATTACAGCGGTTATTTTCCGTTCCCCGAACGTTTATAATCCTGCTTTCTTATTATTGCCACGGATCTCTTATGCGCATACTTCACACCTCAGACTGGCACCTGGGTCAAAATTTTTACAGCAAAAGCCGCGCCGCGGAACATGAAGCGTTCCTGAACTGGCTGCTGGAGACGGCTCAGGCTCACGAGGTGGACGCAATTATTGTGGCGGGCGACATTTTTGATACCGGATCGCCGCCGAGCTATGCGCGTGAGCTGTACAACCGTTTTGTGGTCAACCTCCAGCAAACCGGTTGTCACCTGGTGATTGTCGCCGGAAACCATGACTCGGTGGCGACGCTGAATGAATCCCGCGATATTCTGGCGTTCCTCAATACCACCGTGGTGGCCAGCGCCGGACACGCGCCGCAGATCCTGAAAAAACGTGATGGCACGCCGGGCGCGGTGCTATGCCCAATTCCGTTTTTACGCCCGCGCGATATCGTGCAAAGCCAGGCAGGCCTGTCCGGGAGCGAAAAACAGCAGCATCTGTTGCAGGCCATCACCCGCTATTATCACCAGCAGCATACGGAAGCCTGCGCCCTGCGCGGCGAACAGGCCATTCCTATCGTTGCCACCGGGCACCTCACCACCGTCGGGGCCAGTAAGAGTGACGCGGTGCGCGAGATTTATATCGGTACGCTGGACGCGTTTCCAGCGCAAAACTTTCCTCCCGCCGACTACATTGCCCTCGGGCATATTCACCGGGCCCAGATCGTCGGGGGATGCGAGCATATTCGCTACTGCGGCTCGCCCATTTCCCTCAGTTTTGACGAAACGGGCAAAGCCAAATCCGTGCATCTGGTGAGCTTCACCGAAGGCCAACTTAGCGCCGTTGAGACGCTTGAGGTGCCGGTCACCCAGCCGCTGGCGGTGCTGAAAGGCGATCTGGCCGCCATTACCGCTCAGCTTGAGCAGTGGCGCGGCGCAGTGCTTAATCCCCCCGTCTGGCTCGATATCGAAATCGCCACCGATGACTACCTGTACGATATGCAGCGTAAAATTCAGACGCTGACGGAAGACCTTCCCGTAGAGGTGCTGCTGGTACGTCGCAGCCGCGAGCAGCGCGAGAAAATTCTGCTGAACGCCCAGCGTGAAACGCTTAGCGAACTTCGGGTTGAAGAGGTGTTCGCGCGGCGGCTTGCGCATGAAGAAGTGGACGAGGCCAGGCGCACCAGGCTTAACGAGCTGTTTGCCCATACCCTGCATTCCCTCAATGACGAGGACGAAAACGCATGAAAATTCTGAGCCTGCGTCTGAAAAATCTGAATTCGCTAAAGGGTGAGTGGAAAATCGATTTCACCGCGGAGCCTTTCGCCAGCAATGGGCTGTTTGCCATCACCGGCGCAACCGGCGCGGGTAAAACCACGCTGCTGGATGCCATCTGCCTGGCGCTTTACCACGAAACACCGCGTCTTAATAAGGTCTCTCAGGCACAAAACGACCTGATGACGCGCGATACCGCCGAATGCCTGGCTGAAGTGGAATTTGAGGTCAAAGGCGTTGCTTATCGCGCTTTCTGGAGCCAGAACCGCGCCCGCAACCAGCCAGACGGGAACTTACAGGCACCGCGCGTTGAGCTGGCCCGCTGCGAAGACGGCAAAATTCTGGCCGATAAAGTCACGGATAAGCTGGAACAAACCGCCGCACTCACCGGGCTGGACTATGGTCGCTTTACCCGCTCGATGTTGCTCTCTCAGGGGCAGTTTGCCGCCTTCCTGAATGCTAAACCGAGCGATCGGGCAGAGCTGCTGGAGGAACTGACCGGCACGGAAATTTACGGCCACATTTCCGCCATGGTTTTTGAAAAACACAAAGCGGCACGCAACGCGCTGGAGATGTGCGAAGCGCAGGCCGCAGGCGTTGTGCTGCTGAGCGAGGAACAGCAGCAGCACTTGCAGCAAAGTTTGCAGGCACTTACTGACGAAGAAAAAATCCTGCTGGCACAGCAGCAGAGCCAACAGAAAGATTTTCAGTGGCTTACGCGTAACGACGAGCTGATACGTGAGCAGCAACGCGCAGCCGCTTCGCAGCAGCAGGCGCAACAGGCTCTGACGGACGCCGCGCCGCAACTGGCGAAGCTCCAGCTGGCACAGCCCGCCGCCCAGCTACGTCCGCTGTGGGAGTATCAGCAGGAGCAGACCACCCGCCTGGCGCAGACAACAGCGCGAATTGTTGAAGTAAATACTCGCTTACTCGACAGAGCGGCGCAGCGCTCGCGTATTCGCAACGGTGCGCTGCACAACCGTGAACAGTTGCGGACAGAACACACGGTACTGACGCAGTGGCTAACCGAACACGATCGTTTCCGTCAGTGGGGGCAGGAAATTACCGGCTGGCGGGCGCATTTTACGCAACTGAGTCGCGATAAAAATCAGCTTGTGGCCCAGTCAGCGCGTATGGCTGAGCTTCGTCAGAAACTGGCTGAGATGCCGGAGAGTACGCTGACGCTGACGGCTGAGGATCTCGCGACGGCAATGGAGCAACAGGCACAATCGCGGGCGCTCCGCCAGCGTCTGACTGCGCTTCACGCTCGCTATCAGCCGCTGCAAAAACGGCTGCGTCAGAATGCGGAAAGCGTGCAGAAAGCGCAGGCTGAGCAGGCTAAGCTCAATGAAACGCTGATCCTGCGGCGTCAGCAGTTCAAAGAGAAAAATCAGCACTATGCCGACCTGAAAGCGCTCTGTGAGCGTGAGGCAACAATCAAGGATCTTGAGAACTATCGTGCACTGCTCGAAGCGGGTAAACCTTGCCCGCTCTGCGGTTCAAGCGAACACCCGGCAGTTGTGCAGTATCAGGCGCTTGAACTGACCGACAATCAGCGCCGCCGCGACGCGCTGGAGAAAGAGGTTGCCGCGCTAAAAGAGGAAGGATTGCTGGTGCTCGGGCAGGTGAATGCGCTCACCCAACAGATCCAGCGCGAGACAGAGGAAGTACAGGCCCTCTCTCAGGAAGAGCAAGCACTCACTAAAGAGTGGCTGGAGGTCTGCACCTCCCTGAACATAGCGCTGAATATTCAGGATGATATTGCCCCCTGGATGAGCGAACAGGAGCAGTATGAACGCCAGCTGTATCAGCTTAGCCAGCGTCTGACGCTGCAAAACCAGCTCAATGAACAGGAAGATCAGGCGCGCCAGTACCAGCAGCAGCTGACGGCGACGCGTCAGGCGCTGGCAGCCTCGCTAGAGTCGCTGTCGCTTAGCGTGCCCGATGAAGGGGCTGAAAGCGCCTGGCTGAGCGCGCGCGAAAGCGAATATACCCTGTGGCAGGAAAAACAGGCCCAGCACGGTACGATTCAGGAAGGTATTAACGCCCTGATGCCCATTCTGGAGACGCTGCCGGTTACCAATGATGCAGAAGCCGACGCGGTTATCCCTGAGAACTGGCGCGGCATCCACGACGAATGCGTGTCGCTGCAAAGTCAGCTCACCACCCTACAGCAACAGGAGACGCTTGAGCGTGAACGGCTCCAGCAATCACAGGCTCAGTTCAACGCCGCGCTGACCGCGAGCTGCTTTGCCGATCGGGAAGCATTTCTCTCCGCCCTGCTGGATGAAGCGTCGATCCGCCAGCTTGAACAACAAAAGCAGACGCTGGAGAACCAGCTCCAGCAGGCCACGGCGCTCTCCGTACAGGCAAACCAGCAGCTTCAGGCGCATCAGGCACAGCGCCCCGAGGGGCTGGAAACCGACGCCGCAACCCTTCAGGCGCAGTTACACCAGCTGGCGCAACAGCTTCGTGAAAACACCACGCGTCAGGGGGAGATCCGCCAGCAGCTCAAACAGGACGCCGATAACCGTCTGCACCAGCAGGCGATTATGCAGCAGATTGAGGAGGCGGCGCGTCAGGCTGACGACTGGGGCTATCTCAATGCACTGATAGGCTCCAGCACCGGCGATAAATTCCGTAAATTCGCCCAGGGGCTGACGCTGGATAATCTGGTGTGGCTTGCCAACCAGCAGCTCAACCGTCTGCATGGCCGCTATCTGCTTCAGCGTAAAGCCAGCGACGCGCTGGAGCTGGAGGTGGTTGATACCTGGCAGGCCGATGCGGTACGCGATACCCGTACCCTGTCCGGCGGGGAAAGTTTCCTCGTCAGTCTGGCGCTGGCTTTAGCGCTTTCCGATCTGGTCAGTCACAAAACGCGCATTGACTCGCTTTTCCTGGATGAAGGGTTCGGCACACTCGACAGCGAAACGCTGGACACCGCGCTGGATGCGCTCGACGCGCTGAACGCCACCGGGAAAACCATCGGCGTGATCAGCCACGTAGAGGCAATGAAAGAACGTATTCCGGTGCAGATCAAGGTGAAGAAGATCAACGGGCTGGGGTATAGCAGGCTGGACAGGGAGTTTGCGGTGCAGTAAATGGGGGATGTTGCCCTCACCCTGGCCCTCTCTCTGTGGGAGAGGGTACAAACATCAAAAACGGCAACGCAAGTTGCCGTTTTGCGTTTATTCCGGCCAGAGCCACGCCGCGCCGCGCACACCGCTGGAATCTCCATGGACGGCTTTGCGGATCGGCGTTTCGCATTCGCCCCCAAATACCCACTGTTTCACCAGCGTTGGCACCGTCGCGTACAGCCGGTCAACGTTGCTCATGCCGCCGCCCAGCACAATCACGTCCGGATCGAGGATATTGATCACATGCGCCAGTGATTTAGCCAACCGCATTTCGTAGCGGCTGAGCGCCAGTTCAGCCACCGGATCCTGCTCCTCAACCAGACGCATAATCTCGTTGCCTTTCAGCGGCTGGCCGCTCAGACGATGATAATCGGTGGCAAACCCCGTGCCGGAAATAAAGGTCTCAATACAGCCCTGCTTGCCACAGTAGCACGGCACCTCGGCACGGTATTTGAGTTCATCTTCGTCCATCCACGGTAACGGGTTGTGCCCCCACTCACCTGCGGTGCCGTTGCCGCCAATATGCGAGCGCCCACCGAAGGCCACGCCCGCCCCGCAGCCGGTACCGATAATGACCGCAAATACGGTCTGCGCGCCAGCCGCTGCGCCATCTACGGCCTCAGAGACCGCCAGGCAGTTAGCGTCATTTGCCAGACGCACTTCCCGGTTCAGACGCTGGCTTAAGTCTTTATCAAACGGCTGACCGTTGAGCCAGGTGGAGTTGGCATTTTTCACCACGCCGGTATACGGCGAAATGGAGCCGGGGATCCCCATCCCGACCGTGCCCGTCTCGCCCGTTGCCTGCTCTGCCATATCGACCAGACGGGCAATCGTCTCTATGGTCTGGTGATAATCATCGCGCGGCGTAGGCAGACGGTGGCGAAACAGTTGCTCCCCCTGCTCGCTCAACGCAATAACTTCTGTTTTGGTGCCGCCCAAATCAATCCCAATACGCACAAGACACTCCTCATTATTTTGATTATCAACAGAGTAGAAGCCCACTTCCCGATTAGCAATGCAAGCGATGCGACAATTCGTTATCATGCCCGCTGATTTAACGACAAGGCCGTGGAAATTATCATGCTGTGGTTCAAAAATTTGATGGTTTACCGTCTCAGCCGCGACGTTTCGCTGCGTGCAGAAGAGATGGAAAAACAGTTAGCCGCTTACTCCTTTACCCCTTGCGGTAGCCAGGATATGGCAAAAACCGGCTGGGTTCCGCCAATGGGTTCTCAAAGCGATGCGCTGACCCACGCCAGCAGCACGGGGCAAATCATCGTTTGCGCCCGCAAAGAAGAGAAGATCCTGCCGACGCCTGTGGTGAAGCAGGCGCTCGAAGCGAAGATCGTCAAGCTGGAAGCTGAACAGGGCCGTAAGCTTAAAAAAACCGAAAAAGATTCACTGAAGGATGAAGTGCTGCACTCGCTGCTGCCGCGCGCCTTTAGCCGCTTTAGCCAGACCATGATGTGGATCGACACCGTGAACGGGCTGATCATGGTCGACTGCGCCAGCGCCAAAAAAGCGGAAGATACGCTGGCGCTGCTGCGTAAGAGCCTTGGCTCATTACCGGTGGTACCGCTGGCACTGGAGACGCCGATTGAGCTGACCCTGACTGAGTGGGTGCGCAGCGGGACTGCCGCGCAGGGCTTCCAGATCCTTGATGAAGCAGAGCTGAAAGCGCTGCTGGAAGATGGCGGCGTGATCCGCGCGAAGAAACAGGATCTGGTGAGCGACGAAATCGCCGTGCACATTGAAGCGGGCAAAGTGGTGACCAAACTGGCACTCGACTGGCAGCAGCGCATTCAGTTTGTGATGTGTGATGACGGCTCCGTGAAGCGCCTTAAGTTCTGCGATGAACTGCGCGATCAGAACGAAGATATCGACCGCGAAGATTATGCTCAGCGCTTTGACGCAGACTTTATCCTGATGACCGGCGAGCTGGCGGCGTTAATTCAGAACCTGGTGGAAGGTCTCGGCGGCGAAGCGCAGCGCTGACAGGCAAAACGTAGGCCGGGTAAGCGAATGCGCCACCCGGCATGCTTTTATTTCAGATAGCGGCACAGATAAGAGGTTGGCTCTGCAACCTGCAAATGGAACTCGCTGTGGCCCGGCACGTTGAACACCTGCCCGGCACTATAGACTTTCCACTCCGTTTCACCCGGCAGCAGGACGTTCAGCGCACCACTGACCACCGTCATCTCTTCCGCTTCTGCGGTGCCAAAGGTGTATTCCCCTTCCGCCATGACGCCGACACTGGCGCGGCCAGTGCTGCTGCTGGTAAAACCAATGGATTTCACTTTACCGGAAAAGTATTCGTTACTTTGAAGCATGAACTGGCCCTTATATTTATAGAGAAAAATCCACTATAGGGGCCATGCTCATGACCTGTCACGCAAAATCATTACACCAGTAATTCTGACGCCAGGCGCGCCATCAGGACGTTAGAGAGCAGCACCGGAACATCCAGCGCCTTTTGCAGTAAATCACGATGCCGTTGATGGAAGCCCAGGCAGTCCAGCATCAGGACATCCGCCCCTCTGTCGATCAACTCCTGCCCGGCCGCAATCAGCTTCGCTTCGCTGTCCCAGAACGGGTTTGCCAGCGCGTACAACGGGGTGTGCTCCAGCGCGGCCCACTTCACCGTCTGGTTATCCAGCAGTTCTTCTACGGGAACGATAACGCCCACCTGATGACCATCAACAATTGACGCCACCAGCGGGGGGATAATCCGCATCGGTTCGAGCAGAATGGCATTACGCGCGCTGAGTCCTTTAACGGGTGCTGTGCTCATCAGCAAAATGACGTCATAGTCCTGATTGTCGAGCACTTCGATCACACCCTGTAGCGCGCGCTCAATTTTCTGGCGTGACACGTGCGCCAGTTTACCGTCACTGAGTAACGTTGCCAGGGGATCTTCCCCCTCTCCGACCGCGTAGTCTTCCATGACCTCTTCCCGACTGAGCTTCCCTAACAGACTGAGATGCGTAATTTGTTGTTCAGAGACATGCTCGGTTAAGAGCGGTAATACTTCGCTTACAGGCACCACACCAATCGTGAGGATCGCCAACGTCGCCTTCATTTTGATCGCCTTCCGTTACTACCACAACTGCCACACAAGTACAGGCTCACTACGCTGCACTGTTCATTTTTTCAACAAAACAGCACCAAGCGTAGCAGGGGATCTCTACACCGTAATGTAAAGATCGACTGGCCTTTCCAAATCTACCTGTAATAACTAAATATTAACTGCTGCTTAACATCAGCGATAAGTTAAAAATGTGATTCAGGCACGGTTGTAACGAATTCGGATTCTTGTCAGGACTTCTCGGGATCCTCATAGCGCCGTTTCGCATCCAGCGCTTCCTGTTCGGTTTCATGTTCGCTGATCAGCGAATCAGGTTTAGGGTGATCGGCACGCAGCTGGTACCAGGTTACGGTCTGATCGCTATTACCTTTTTCAACGGTAACGATGCGGGCTTCACGTGGATAGGGAGGTCTGGTTGGCATAGCTCATCCTTTTTTTATGTCTGAGCTATGAGTATAGACGGCTGTTAGCTGGCGCAAGCCAAACGCAGGGCGGTAATAATCTGAATCGCAACTTTCTCGGGTGACGCTGACGCATCCACAACGTGGTGTGCCGCCTCGCGGTACAGTGCATCGCGTTCGGCGAGGACGTCGCTGACCTCTTCACTCAGCGGTTTCGCGGTCAGCGCCGGGCGCTGTCCCTCTTCCGGAAACGCCTCCAGCCGCCCCACCAGCGTAGAAACCGGGGCACAAAGGTAGATTACGACACCCTTTTCGCGCATAAACTGGCGGTTATACGGCGCCAGAATAATGCCTCCACCGGTCGCAATCACGGTCGACGGTGCGGTCACCGCTTCCAGCGTGGCCGTTTCGCGCGCACGAAAGCTCTCCCACCCCTCATTCTCCACGATATCGGCGATGGTCTTACCGGCATTCTCCTGGAGCCAGTGGTCAGTATCGACAAACTGACTCTGGCACAGACGCGCCAGCTCCAGACCAACGGTGGTTTTCCCACAGCCGCGAGGGCCAACTAAAAAGATGGGTGGGTTCATAACCAGGTGTTCCCCTTGCTGCCGGATAACTGAAGGCTGTAAAGAAATGATTGCAGAAGATGTTGCGCTAACTTTACTGCAAAGCGGTACGGAATGACAAGCCTGTGGAAGTCACACTGTACCACAAAACAGCCCGGAGGTGGGCTACGCCGGGCGGCGCTTCACTTCCAGCAGCCATTTATCCAGCTCGGCGGCAAACTGCTGGCGATCGCGCTGCGACAGGCTGTCCGGCCCACCGGTTTGCACGCCGCTGGAACGCAGGGTATCCATAAAATCACGCATGGTGAGCTTCTCCCGGATCGTTGCCGGAGAGTAGCGCTCGCCGCGCGGGTTAAGCGCCGCGGCCCCCTTCGCCAGCACGTCGGCAGCCAGCGGGATATCCGCCGTGATCACCAGATCTCCTGCGTCACACAGGCGTACTATCTCGTTATCTGCCACGTCGAACCCGGCCGGAACGCGCAGAGATCGGATGTATCTGGAGGGCGGCACGCGGATATTCTGGTTCGCCACCAGCGTCATCGGCATCTGCACCCGCTCGGCGGCGCGGAATAAAATCTCTTTAATCACATTCGGACACGCGTCCGCATCAACCCAAATCGCCATAGTGTCTCCCCATTATGATTCTGGCGACTATTGTCGCCTGCATTTCGTTGTTAAGCTATCAATGAGAGATAACAACGCATAATAACGGAGAGACGTGATGGATAAGAAAATCGGGTTTATCGGCTGCGGAAACATGGGTAAAGCTATCCTCGGTGGACTGATAGCCAGCGGCCAGGTGCTGCCGGGGCAGATTTGGGTCTTCACCCCATCCCCGGATAAAGTCGCGGCGCTGCGTGATGAGTATGGTATCAACGCCGCCGAAAGCGCGCAGGAAGTGGCTCAGGTGGCGGACATTGTCTTTGGCGCCGTTAAGCCGAATATCATGATTAAAGTCCTGAGCGAGATCACCTCCAGCCTGAACAAAGAGAGCCTGGTGGTGTCGATTGCCGCAGGCGTGACCCTCGACCAGCTCGCCCGCGCGCTGGGGCACGACCGTAAGATTGTTCGCGCCATGCCAAACACCCCGTCGCTGGTAAATGCCGGTATGACCTCCGTTACCCCGAACGCGCTGGTTACTTCTGAAGAGGTGGCGGATGTATTGAACATTTTCCGCTGCTTCGGCGAAGCGGAAGTGATTGCCGAACCGATGATCCACCCGGTTGTCGGCGTGAGTGGTTCTGCCCCGGCGTATGTCTTTATGTTTATCGAAGCCATGGCCGATGCCGCCGTACTTGGCGGTATGCCGCGCGCGCAGGCCTACAAATTTGCGGCGCAGGCGGTGATGGGCTCGGCCAAAATGGTGCTGGAAACGGGTAAACATCCGGGCGAACTGAAAGATATGGTGTGCTCGCCGGGTGGCACAACCATTGAAGCCGTGCGCGTGCTGGAAGAGCGCGGGTTCCGCTCCGCCGTGATCGAGGCGATGGAAAAATGCATGGAAAAATCAGAGAAGCTGAGTAAGTCCTGATGCGTAACGCCGGGCGTCAGGCGGCCACTTCGGTGCGACCCCGTCCGGCATTTTTGGCTTTATAGAGGGCCACGTCCGCGGCCTTTAGCCATTCACGATAGTGCGTGAACTGCGCCCCCCAGGGGGCAACCCCAACGCTGATACACAACCTCGCCATAGGTGCTCCGTGCAGCGGCATGTTGACCAGCCTTTCATGGACGCGCGCCATCGCCGCAATCGCATTGTCGGCAGGCGTGCCGGACATGATCACCGCAAATTCATCTCCCCCGAAGCGGCCAATATAATCGCCTGCGCGCAGGGTCAGCTGAAGCTGGCGCGTGATGGCGACAATCGCTTCATCCCCCACGTCATGCCCCCAGGTGTCGTTGATCGTCTTGAAGTGATCGATATCGATGAGCAGTATCGTCGCCTGTCGATGGCTGCGACGGCAGGCCTCAAATTCGTTACGCAGCAACGTTTCCCAGTGACGGCGATTGAACACGCCGGTCATTCCGTCGCGGGTACTCATCAGCTCAAGCCGACGCTTATGCTCTGCCAGCCGGATCGCCGTGCGGTGGCTGAGCCAGGCAAACAGCATGGGGTAGACCACCAGCACGGGGAGCGTCAGCCACAACGCCAGCGGTTCAGAGGTCAATAGCACAGGAGTACCCGTGGATTGCACGGTGAGCAGGGCAGACAGAGCAAGCAGCGCAAGTCCTGTCAGGAATAAGCGGCATCCCCCCGATCCCATCATGTTCATGCCGATCATCACGATCAGCGCCGCCGTTGGCAGCGCATTGAACCCTATTAATCCCACCCAGACGCCAGCAATGATGGCATCGATTTTCAGATTAACGATTTCACCGCTGTGGGGGCAGGTCGAACGAAAAGCCAGCTGCCAGGCCAGATGGGGCCAGACAAAGACCCAGCCCACCAATAGCAACCACCAGACGCCAGAAAGAAGCTGACTCACCAGAACGCTGGCAAGCGGAACAAACAGCGCCGCCAGACCAACGATGCGTGCCAGCCGTATTCGCCGGGCAAATCGCAGACCGGAACGGTATGAGTCATCCTGAGAAAGCTGCTGATACCACGCTTCCCGAATGTTCTCGTGATTGTCATAAAACTCATCATTCATCATTTTTGGGAATATTCTGAAACATTTTCCCAAATTATAGAGAGGGGGATAGCGGGGAAAGTATGAAATTTTGGGTGAGCCACAGCCGTGACTCACCCATTAGCACTACGCCTGTTTTTTCAGGCACGCGCTCATAAACTTGCTGCGATCGTCGCCTTTCAGCATCTGCTGTGTCGCCTGGGCATTGCACTCGCGCATTTTTTGCTGCTGCGGGGTCAGGCTTTTTTCACCCGGTTTGGTCGTACCATTTTTAAGGCAGTCGCTCATATACGTTTTACGGGCATCCCCTTTCAGACTTTGCGAGGTCGCCTGTTGGTTACAGGTCGTCATGCGCTGCTGCTGGGGCGTTAACGTTTTCTCTTCCGCATGTGCTGAGGCGATCAGACACAGGCCAGAGAGCAGGGTAACCAGTATTGTTGTTTTCATTGCACCATCCTTTATGTGAAGTTCCACGTTAAGTCTGGTTCGTTACGGGAAAAAAACCACCCTGCACCATGATTTTCACCGTGATTCAGGGTTATTTCAGTCCCGTCGCAGCGCGATTATTATTAACCGGTTTCGCAGGAACGGAGGAGGTAATTACGAGCGAGTTTAATGCGGTGAAAAGTGTGCTCTGCTTCATTTTAATTTCCCTATGGTAACAGGGTAAAAATAAAAACAGAGCGACGCCAGGCATCCTGCATGACAATTCTGTGACACGTCATTTCACCTCTGGCGGGTTAACTGCGAGGATGCCTTAAAAGCTTCTTTACGTATTGCTGAAGCAGCTCCGCGTCCTCTGCAGGCACCTGTGAATCAGGGCGAGCTTTTTCCAGCGCGCCTTCAACGTTGTCGATCAACGCCTCCTGCTCTGGTTTTGCCATCTGTCGCAACAGCGCCGTCACAACGATCTCCAGCGCCTCGACCTGGGCAACCAGCTCTTTCGACTCTTCTTCCTTTTGGGCAAGCTTAACCAACAACTCAGCAATGAGATTTTTCATGGTGCTATGTCCTTATGTGATTTCCCCTGAAATTAACACCCTCACTGAATAATGAAAAGCATGGATTGGTTTTATCTTATGCAAAAGTGACATTGCTGCCAAAAAAGATATTTCGGAGCGCAAGCGAAACGTTTTTCTAAAAGACAGAAGCCGCATTTCGTTATATAAAAATGCGGCCATCATAAGAATTAATAATATATTATCGTGTTTGCCGGGCTGACTTTGCCTCAGCGATTCGCCGGCGACGGCGCAAGGCAAAGGCCAGTTGAATAATATTAAGAAGCACCACCACCGCCGTCGCGGCAAATACCCAGCGGAAACCCGCCATCGCCGAGACCGAGGCGCCAATAAGCGGGCCCGCTACGTTGCCTAAATACATGAACGACTGGTTGTAGCCAAAAATGCGGCCGGTTACCTGGTCACTGGAATATTTCACCAGCAGCGTCTGTACAGCGGGCAGCATAGCACCATCCGCGAAGCCAAGCAGGAAGCGCAACACCCCGAGCTGAAGCGGTGTTGTGACGAACGACATGGCAAAGAAAAGGATCACCGCAATGATGAGCGTTGCCATCAGAATGCGTGCCGTACCGATCCTGTCGCCCAGTTTCCCCAGACGCGGAGCGGACATCAGCGCCGACACGCCCGGCACGGCGGCAATCATCCCGCTCAGAAAAGCAATGTTGCTGCTGTCCGGTGCCATCGACTTGATAAACAGCGCCAGAATCGGTCCCACCGAGCCGTTACAGAGCTGGATCACCATCGTTGTCACAAAAAGGCTAATCATCAGGCCAGGATAAGGTAGCGAGGCGAAAACCGCCTTTCCGCTCAGGCGTTCTGATTTGCTGACGACAGGCCGACCGCCCTCTTTAATCAGAAAAAGGGTGACCAGAAAGCTGACCGTTAGCAGGATGGCGGTAATGATAAAGACCGCGCGCAGCCCAACATGGTCAGCCAGGAAGCCGCCGAGCAGGGGGCCGCCAATTACACCGCTAATCTGGGCCGTGGAAAGCGTGCTGAGTGCCCAGCCGCTCCGCTCGCGCGGTACCTGTGAGGCCACCAGCGCCATGGCATTCGGAATGTACCCGGAGGTCAGCCCCATTATCGCCCGCAGAATAAACAGCTGCCAGACGTTGGTGGCGAAGGCCTGGAGCAAAATGGCTATCGCCATCCCCAGCGAGGCGCGGAGCAGCATCAACTTGCGCCCCTTGCGATCCGCAAGGCTGCCCCACATCGGTGACACAATGGCGGACACCAGAAACGTCACGCTGAACGTCAGGCCGGACCACATAGAGAGCGCTTCATGGGAAGTGACCCCCAGCTGCGACACGTAAAGCGGCAGGAAGGGCAATATCTGGCTGATAGCCAGTCCGGTGAAGAAGCAGCCGAACCAGACTGAAATGAGGTTAACTTTCCAGGATTCCATAACAGAAATAGTCTTCATTTTTAGGCGAATTCGCCGACAGATTAGCAAGTTACGCGCAATGACATAGCGCCAGAGATGCGGCCTTGCAGACTTTGGTGTTTTATCTTCCCAGTCATCATATTTGTGAGATAAGTCACAATCTATCCAATTTTCGGCGGAAGATTATGCTTCATCGACATAAGCCATAGCCGCGCATTCCCAGATGGAAATGGTTGGCATGGGCGGCATTGTAGTCCGGCCCCAGACCGTTACCGTAATAGCCGCAGCTTGCCGACAACAGCGCCTGTAGCCAGGGCTGCGTCTTTTCCGCTTTCCAGCCGTTGAGGACGGTAACACGCTGTCCGTTTGCCAGCCTGAAAGCGCTGATATCCAGCGCATCCGCCGTGGCATGTTCGCTGCGCCGCGCATCCGGGCGGCTGTAGATATTGCGGCAGGCGAAGCTGCCCAGATGTTCAATACGCGTAAGCTCGCTGCCGGTCCAGGTTTTGGTGAGCGGCCGGGCCTGCTGGCTGACAAACAGCGCCGAGCTTAACGCCAGCGGGCAACTGGCAAGGAAGCTGCCGTTCAGGCTGACCGGGCCAAAATCGCGCACGCGCACCACGTTACTCAGCGGACACTCACCGGCGCTGTCAGCGACCGCCTGGGTACGGATAAGCTGGCGTTGATTCGCCTGCGCTAACAGGTTTGCGCACGCCTGCGGCGTTAAGCGCCGGAGTTTAAACTGGGTTATTTTTCCAGGCGGATCGTCAAGCGTAAGCGGCACGAAAGGGTTGTAATGCGGCGGCAACCAGCGGTAGCCCACCGTGGCGATCCCGGCAATAACAATAAGAATAAGCAGACCTTTTCCTTTCACGCGCCCCCCTTCAACATCCCTCAAAACATTATGGCAGAAGGCCGCGAAACCCGCCGGGCATCGTGGTATGTTATTGGCTTTTCGTCAGACTGGAAGAGAGTGAGATGGCAAAGCAGCGCGTAGGTATTGTCTTTGGGGGAAAATCATCAGAGCACGAGGTGTCATTGCAATCGGCTAAAAATATCGTTGATGCGATTGATAAAAGCCGTTTTGACGTGGTGCTGCTGGGCATTGATAAACAGGGCCAGTGGCATGTTAACGATGCCAGCCAGTATCTGTTACACGCTGATGATCCGGCGCGCATCGCCCTTAATCCTTCTGATATCAGCGTCGCAACGGTTCCAGGCGTGGCACAGGGACAGCTTATCGATGCCGGGAACGCGCAGGCGCTGGCACAGATTGACGTGGTGTTCCCTATCGTTCACGGCACGCTGGGCGAAGACGGGTCCCTGCAAGGCATGTTGCGGATGGCGAACCTGCCGTTTGTCGGCTCCGATGTGCTGGGTTCTGCCGCCTGCATGGATAAAGACGTCACTAAACGTCTGCTGCGCGACGCCGGTCTGAATATTGCACCGTTCGTCACGCTCACTCGCGCCAACCGCGATAAACACAGCTTCGCGCAGATCCAGGCGCAACTCGGCCTGCCGCTGTTCGTGAAACCGGCGAATCAGGGCTCATCCGTCGGCGTCAGCAAAGTCACCAGCGAAGCACAGTTTAACGATGCCGTTCGTCTGGCCTTTGAGTTTGACCACAAGGTGGTGGTTGAGCAGGGAATTAACGGGCGCGAAATTGAGTGCGCCGTACTGGGTAACGACTTCCCGCAGGCGAGTACCTGTGGTGAAGTGGTGCTGAATAGCGACTTCTACTCCTACGACACCAAATATATTGACGACAAAGGTGCCCAGGTTGTGGTTCCCGCCGCGCTCGATCCTGACGTTAACGACAAGATCCGGGCGATCGCCGTTGAAGCCTATCAGGCGCTGGGATGCAGTGGGATGGCGCGCGTCGATGTGTTTCTGACGGCGGATAACGAGGTAGTGATTAACGAAATCAACACCCTGCCGGGCTTTACCAATATCAGCATGTACCCGAAATTGTGGCAGGCCAGCGGAATAAGCTATCCGGAACTGATCACCCGCCTGATTGAACTGGCGCTGGAGCGTCACGCCGCTGACAGCGCCCTGAAAAGCTCTGTTAACTGACGGTTAGTCGGCTTTCTCTGCCGTCGTCTCATCGGGACGACGGCGGATAATGAATCCCGCCAGCCAGAAACTGATTACCCAGGTCACCAGCCCAACCGCATAGGTTTGCCAGCCCTTCGCTTCAAATCCCAGCAGCCCGACAACACCGTTGAGTATAAAGATCAGCCCGATCGCAAAGGCGTAGTAATGCCAGTCACGGCGTAGTTTGGAAGTGAGCTTCATGACAACTCCGGCAGAAAAAAAAACTATCCTCTCACAGTTTGATAAAGCCGTCTGTGGCGGATACGTAAATTCTGAAAAGCAGCGCAGTTTCACTTATGTTATCAATTTGTGACGTGATGCAGAAATCGACAATCCAGGAGAAATCCTGAGCCGAATTTCCCACGATTCTGATATTGACAAATGCTATGACCTGTCACACTCACCCTGTACGACGCGTATTAAAACAGAGTGATATTTTCGGGAGGTCTTATGGCAGACTTTACATTGTCGAAACCGATTTTTGGCGGAAAACAACCAAAAACCTCCACGGCGGGGAATATTGCCTATGCCCTGTTTGTTCTGTTTTGTTTCTGGGCAGGAACCCAACTGCTGAACATGCTGGTGCATGCCCCTGGCGTGTATGAGCATCTGATGCAGGTGCAGGATACCGGCCGCCCGCGCGTTGAAATCGGTTTAGGCGTGAGCACCGTATTCGGGCTCATTCCCTTCCTCGCGGGCAGCATGGTTCTGGGCGTGATTGCGCTCGTGCTGCGCTGGCGCAACCGCCACTGATTACAGTCCCATACAGCGAGCCCGACGATCGTCCACGCGTTTTGCGAACCATGCGGTCGTCAGGTTACGCGTGATCTTCGGGCTTTCAAGCTGAATGCCTGGCAGAATGGCTCTGGGTAGTGCCTTTCCACTTTTCTTCTCTGCAAGCGCGAAAACCTGCTTATACAGATCCGTTTTCTCAAACGCCAGGCTGTCACCCTTCTCCAGCTGTCGGCGAATGTCACTGTTGCTCATCTCCAGTTTCGTCGAAAGTTTTCGCACTGCCCGTTCGGTGGACCCTGCCTCGCTGCTGCCGTATGCAATGAGATCGCCATCCAAAGCGAGCTTCACACCGCTGGCGCGGCTTACCGCATTCTGGAAGGCTGCATTTCGGCTGGCATACCAGCCCGCGTTAAAGTCGGCAAAACGATACAGCGGTTTATCGTAGTTGGCCGGATAATTCAGCAGGTGATACGTCCCAAACCACAGCCCACCGCGCAGGGAGAAGACTTCCTGACGCACCGTACCGTCGATATCCCACGGATAGCCGTCGGTATGCTTTTCCGCAAATGCGATGCTTACCTGCATCGGACCGCCGGTATGTACCGGATTCAGCGAGCCAAACAGCTTCTGCCCCATCGGAACCATATTGATGAAATCATCGAAAATGGCGCTGAGCTGCCTCTCGGTTTTCACCGTATCCAGCCGTTCGCTGTAGCTTTTACCGTTTGGCGAGGTGATTTTAAGGGCGGTATGTACCAGGAAAACCGGGATATGCATCGATTCGGCCCGGCGGTCGATCTCCTTCCAGGCGATTTTGTTCAGGCCAGGCACAACAGGATCTGACTGATACATCGATTCCTGCTGCGCCACCGCCAGCACCGAGCAGATGTTCTCCTCGGTAGGCGCGATCTTCTGACTTTTGAAGGTCGTTGCCAGCGCATCAGCCCACTCACTGCGATCCTTCACGCTGGCGGGCATTTTTTGCCGCACCACGCTCGCCACATCAACGGGCTTCTCCCCTTCTTTGAGCGGGGTAGCCCCTTTCTCGGCACAGCCCGCCAGCACGACGGCGGCGAGTAACGTCAGCGGTAATGCACGTGGTACGGCAAATGGCATAGCAATTCCTTTTTAACCTAATGTATGGGTGACTTCCTGCAAATCCTTATCGTCCAGCTCACGCTCGAAACTGCGTAAACGTTTGTAGATGGACATCAGCTCCACCAGCGTAGTCCAGGAGCTAATCAGGTACTGGAACGAACCGCGAACCTGACCAAAAACGTTGGTGATCTGGGTCATCAGACCGAGTGTAATCGTACCCGCAACGATGGACGGGAACAGCAGGAACAACCCGAAAACGTTATCAACCTGAAGATAAAGGATGCGCGCGATATTGAAATACATGTAATGGAAATAGAGGCGGAAGTAATTACGACGTACGGCGCCAAACAGCTCACGCACGGTAGGCGGTGACGCACGGTTGGGATCGTCTTCACCATACACCAGCTCTTTACGGTAGGCCGCTTCCACGCGCTGGTTTTTAAATTCCAGCCCCGGCAGCTTGATCCCCACCACTGCCAGCAGTCCCGTTCCCATCAGCGACCAGACAATCGCGGCAATGACCAGGCCGTACGGCAGATGGCCGACAATCGGCAGTTCCGGAACGTGGGATGAGAGTGTCACCAGCACCGGCAGGAAGGCGATCAGCGTCATGATGGCATTAATAAAGCTCACGCCCATATCTTCCAGTGTAGAGGCAAAACGCATGGTGTCTTCCTGCACACGCTGTGCGGCACCTTCGATATGACGCAGGTGCTGCCAGTGCGCCATATAGTGTTCGTTCATCGCGGTACGCCAGCGGAACACATAGTGACTGACGAAAAAGTTATTCATCACGCCGATCACCACGGCGATGAGGGCGATGCCGAGGAAGATCCCCACCTCATGGTAGAACTGGTTAATGGTCACTTTATGCGGCGAACTCAGCGCCGTCTGGATCAGATCGTAAAACGGCGCATACCAGGCGTTGACCGCCACGCCCACTTCCACCAGGAACCAGGTGACAAAGATGATTAACGACGTGCCGAGAATCGACCAGTATTGCCAGCGGTGAGGCGAATAGATAAACCAGAACATGGCAAAAAGCCCCACGCAGAGCATGTAATAGGCGTAGAAAAGCAGATAGCTCATGGACCAGAAGCGCGCAGCGCTAATGGGAATGTCGCCCGTTGCCCCCGTAAGACGGGTCAGCCACGCGCCGCCACCGGCCTGCCAGAAAATGACAGCCAGCAGTGCCCAAATAAATGCCGACAGGAAAAAGGGCCCCGGCTTTGGGAAAAAAGACTTAAACATTGTGCTTCCTTCTTGTTGTTATGGCTGTTGCTGTGTTTAACATATCGCCACACGAAACCTTGCCTGGGCCAGCCTCCCGGCTCAGGCAAAAAAGTCAGACCTGCGGGTGAATTATTAGTTCGCTTTCCAGTTTTCAAGAATTGTTTCGGTGCGTTTCACCGAAGGCGGGTTGGCAGGGGCGATGAAGTTACGCCAGACATCGTTATAGTGCGCGATCAGAACCTGGGCATCGGCCGCTGGACGATTGGCCGTGGTGTGGGCATCCTCCGCAACCGTGATGTGGTAGCCCCGGCTGACACCGTTTTTAAAGGTGGCATCGACACAATAATCCGTCGCGCAGCCGCAGATAATAAATTCATCGATCCCCTGTTCGCGCAACAGTGCCTCGAGCGAAGTGTTATAGAAGGCATCGCAAGCGGTCTTCGTGACGTAAAACGCCCCTGCCGGCTGGTTGAGATCGGGCAGCAATGCAAACCCTTCGCTCCCCTCCTCTAGCCCACCAGCTTCAGTATGCTGTATGAAAATAACGGCCTCAGCAGCCTGGGTAAGCTGATTGATCAGTGAGACACATTTCTCACTCTGATGGCGCGGCGTCTTAAACACCCCATTCTGCATATCAACCACCAAAACCACACGCTTTTCAGACATACCGTTCTCCGCAATAATGAATGTAACTGGTGACTATCATAAGCCCGATGTCACAAAATGGGAGTCTGGCCGTAAGTAAATTGTGCAAATTTACCCACGGTTACGTTTTTCTCGCTATCGTTATGCAAATCGGACGATTGCCCAACGCCGATTAGTAGTATAACTACCCGTAACTCTCCTTATTCACTGGATGGATGCTTTTCGTTGAAACGTTGTCTGCTCTCTTTCGCCGCGCTGTGTGCGGTGAGCCTGTCCACCGCCCAGGCAGCACAGCCTCTGACGGCACCGGTTCTGGCCTCTGACATTGCCGATCGCTATGCGAACCTTATTTATTACGGCAGTGGTGCGACGGGAATGGCGCTGGTCGTGATCGACGGTAACCAGCGGGTGTTTCGCAGCTTCGGTGAAACACGACCGGGAAATAACGTTCGCCCGCAGCTGGATTCCGTTATCCGTGTCGCGTCGATAACCAAGCTGATGACCAGCGAAATGCTGGTGAAATTGCTCGATCAGGGCGTGGTAAAACTCGACGATCCGCTCAGCAAATATGCGCCACCCGGCGCTCGCGTTCCGACATATCAGGGAACGCCGATCAGGCTGGTGAACCTGGCGACCCATACCAGCGCCCTGCCGCGAGAACAGCCCGGTGGCGCTGCGCATCGCCCTGTCTTTGTCTGGCCAACTCGCGAACAACGCTGGAACTATCTGAGCACCGCAACGCTGAAATCGGCTCCGGGTTCTCAGGCTGGCTATTCTAACCTGGCGTTTGATCTGCTGGCCGACGCGTTAGCAACGGCATCAGGTAAGCATTACCCTCAGCTGTTTGAAGAGCAAATCACGCGTCCGCTCGGGATGAAAGATACTACTTACACCCCCTCCCCGGACCAGTGCAAGCGTCTGATGGTGGCGGAAAAAGGGGCCAGCCCGTGTAATAACACGCTGGCAGCCATTGGCAGCGGTGGGGTTTACTCTACGCCTGGCGACATGATGCGCTGGATGCAACAGTTCCTCTCATCGGATTTTTACGCGCGCAGTAATCAGGCCGACCGAATGCAGACGCTCATCTACCAGCGTGCTCAGTTACGTCGCGTCATTGGTATGGATGTTCCCGGTAAAGCCGATGCCCTCGGCATGGGCTGGGTATATATGGCACCAAAAGATGGTCGCCCGGGTATTATTCAAAAAACCGGTGGGGGTGGCGGATTCATCACCTACATGGCGATGATTCCGCAATCAAACGTGGGCGCTTTTGTGGTGGTCACCCGGTCACCGAACACCCGCTTCGTGAATATGAGTGATGGCGTAAATAACCTTGTAGCCGAGCTGAGCGCCAATAAAGCGCAGGTACTTACGGCCGCTAACTGAGCTTAATAGTCCGTGGGCAAACGGTTGATACTGATCAGTTTGCCCCGGCTCATATTGATGTAGTTCCCCTGACGCAGCGCCGCCAGAACCTCCGCAACCACCGAACGTGATATACGCGTGCTACGCTGAATATGATTCATCACACCAATTTTTGAGCGTAGCGTGTCATCCCACTCGGCCATATTGATTAGCATCGCCCGAATTTGGCTATACGAATTATTTCCGACCAGCTGGATATCACGTTTTCCCAGTAAATGATTTAGCCATGAAAGCCAGCAGAATGCTTCTTGCCAGAGTTGCGCTTCTTGAATAATTTCGCATGCAGTAGAGGCTGGCAAATAAAATCCGGTACAAGGTGTTTGTGCCATCAGAGAATATTCAAGATAGCTGTCATTAATCCATGCACTTAATCCATGAATATAGGGTGCCCGTGCAATACCCACGAGTAATTCATCTGATTTACGGTGAACGACTGTCAGGCCGGATTGTATTACAAATGTCAATGGTTCATCATCATTATTGCCGGTAGTTATAAATTGTTGTGGTTCCGTTTTAAATGGGGTACCGGCGACTTCCAGACACTTTATGAGCCGGCTTAATTCAGAAAGTGGTTTCGCATTAACGTTCATGCATACCTCAAGTCATCTGTATATGTCGGTTCTTTATTATTTTTAAAGCACATAAAAAAGCGGGGGCAAAATCCCCCGCGTTTTTTCTTACCAGGTATATTTCACACCCAGGTTTGCTCCCCAGTTCTGGTCAACGTCACCGCCGCCCAGATAAGTCGCATCAGTGTAAGCACTGAAGTTTTTCGTGAAGCTGAACTGAGTGCCCAGTCCCACGCGAACCGCAGAGCCTTCCACGCCGTTGTCAATGCTGTCATTGTTGATATCAGCATTGTTGTCGGCATCGTCATACACGTAAGCCAGCTTGAAGTAAGGGGTTAATGCCTGCTCGCCACCGTAGTTGAAGGTATAACCTGCATCCACGCCGAGCTCATAACGCATACTGTCGTAAGACTGGCCATCGATACGCATGTCGTTGCTTAACTGATAGTCATCACCGGACTGGAACAGGCCAGAGATCGCCGCGTAAGGCGTGACGTAGCCAGACAGGTTTGGTTTCCAGTCATAGCCCAGTTTCATCCCGAAACCAACGGCGTCAGTCGTGGTATTACCGTCAACATACTGACCGTTGCTCATGGTAGCAGAGAGGTCGTTGTTGAAGCGGGTGTAGCTCATGGAGCTGTCGAGGAAGATGTCGTTCATGAACTTCGCCGACGCGTAGATCATCGCAGTCTGGCTGTCCTGATCGACCTGACCAGTACGATCGCTGATATCACCCTTCGCGAAACCAGCCGCACCACCGACAATCCACTTCGCGTTATTACCGTCGATCTGAGTATCCAGACCCACCATAATGCCGCTTACGTCCTGATCGTAGCTAACGGTGCCATTATCCGCGTCAAAGTTGCCGCCAAAATAGCTCACCCATGCGCCGCCGTTATCTGCCAGGCCATGACGGCTGTTGGTCAGACGGGTACCCACGGTATCCTGTTGCAGATTCCAGATGTTGGTATTAGCAGAAGGAATGCTCAGCGCCATGTTGGCGTAGTCAGTCAGCTCTTCCTGCTGGAGAACAACGGTGTCACCCTTCTGCTGCGCCTGATAGGTGTATGCACCTAAATCAGCTTTGTTTGCCGCAGTAAAGCTGGCAGCGGTATCCGCGTTATTGTCATAGACGCGAATGATCTCTTTGTTTTTGTAGTCAGCTACGGAGCCTGCACCGGTCGCATCGTCGATGCGCACTTTATAGTTACCGGCAACGTCACCGTTCACCGCCAGATGGCCGTCAGAGTTCAGCGCGACAACACCATAGTCGTAGTCCGCTTTATGGCTATCGTTGGTGATATAGCGTGCGTTGTTCAGGTCGCTGTTCAGCACATAATCGCGGCTGGCAACGTTGAGCACACCGCCATCAGTCAGCACCATATTGTGCGTATCAACCTGACCCAGACCCAGCGCCAGCTCTGCACCGTTGTCTACAGTAATGGTGTTGGCATACAGTTCTGCCGTCTCTTCAGTCAGTGCCGCACGGCTGTAGCTATCCAGATACAGACTGTCGGTTGCCACGGCACCGCTGTCGCCAATATTCAAGGTTGAAGCATTGGTCAGGGTGATGGAATCTGCCAGCAGGCCGGAGTTTTCAACATTGACCTGAGACTGGTTGTTCACCGTCAGTGCATCGATGTTGGAGATCTTGCGGGTATCCCACTCGGAACCGTTATCCAGCGCCACGTTGAACAGGCCGCTCTGATACACCTCTTCACCGGCAACGTGACCGTTGCTGTCAAAGGTAGAATCAGGCCAGATGCTATTCGGGGACAATGCGTGCCAGTCTACGTTGCTGTAGCCCTGGCCATACATCTGCGCAGTGCCGATAGCTTCAACGCTGGACTGCGCTGCACCCACCCACTTACTGCCGTTGGTCAGCGTGACATCCAGTTTATCGGTACCATCCCAGCCGTTGGTGGTTGGGTTATAGACGCCATCTTCTGTGGTATCCGTTGCCGGATCGCCATTCTCGTAGAAGTTGTTATCAAAGGTGCTGGAGAAAAGAATGTCACCCGTAACGGTAGAGTGATCGAAGGTAGCGGTGGTCTGCATGGCGTTATCAGACGCACTGGCAGCAACGATCAGCGCCGCATCATCCGCAGCCGTGGCGTTGGTTTCACCGTAGTCGCTTGGCTTCGCCGTTTGACCGTAGAAGCCGCTGGTACCCAGATCGCTGTATGCGCCAGAGGTCAGCACAGAGTCTTTCACCACCAGCGTATCGGTAAAGATATTGCTGCTGTTAGCAACGCCTTCAACACCGTCGTATGGCGTGTTATCAAGCTCCTGATAACCCTGCGTCAGCGTGATGCCCGCGATGTGGGAATTGTTCTGAATAACGATATCAGACTCAACATCCAGGGTGATGGCGTTACCCAGACCATAGGTGTCCAGATAATGCGTTTCAGTGGTATCGCCATTAACGACATCATACGCATAATGCTCGTAGGTATCGTTGATGGTGGAGTTATCAACAGTCAGGCTAAAACGATCGTACTGGGTATGCGTAGTGCCGTCAGTATCCACGCCTTCTGCACACGTCGTGGTCATACACTCTGACGTGATCATGCCGTTAATGGTGCTGTTAGAAATACTCAACGCGTTCGCACGGCCATTGACACCATCATCCAGATAGTATGTCGAAATAACTCCGTTTACGGTTGATTTATTGATGACTGGATAAATGTCACCATCATGTGTGGCATCTGAATAATCCCAGTCAGCATAACCATAATACCAGGGCGTGGACGCAGTATTGTCATATCCAAAAGTATTATATGTCGTGCCGGATATATCTTTCGCATTGGCCTGAGAAGCGATAGCCAGTGTGCAGGCTAATGCAAGTTGTGATACAACCAGTTTCTTTTTCCATGTTTGCATTGGGTCATCCCTCCTCAGGGACGTAAGCAAGTTTGTCCATCAAATCATTTGGCAACGTTTAATTGCGGAAGGAATTATGCAGTTTCACTTCGAAAAGGTTCAATGAATGATTCCATTAAGTCCGTATTCAGACAAATAAGCTTATAAACCCAGGACAATATCAATCATTATGAATAAATATTATAAATTCAACTGATTGCAAACTACTTTAGTTGCTTCGACACATATAATAAAAAGCAATAAATCATTTATATTTATAATCCCAAACCAATATAGAAGCCTCACCAATATCACATACCACTCTGGACACCATAATAAGATTTATAATATATACAAAATACATGTAGCGTATATTAATCGATTTCGAAAATCTAAAAGACAACTTTAGTAAAACACCACTCTCCGCTTTCAGGTACACTAAGCCTCTTTGTTCCACAAACATCAGGCATACCATGACCGATTTAATTGCTCGTCCCCGTCGCCTGCGCAAGTCACCCGCACTGCGCGCCATGTTTGAAGAGACAACACTGACCTTAAACGATCTGGTGTTGCCGATTTTTGTTGAAGAAGAGATCGATGACTACAAAGCCATCGACGCGATGCCGGGCGTGATGCGCATTCCTGAAAAGCATCTGGCCCGCGAGATCGAACGCATTGCGAATGCGGGCATCCGCTCGGTGATGACGTTCGGTATCTCCCACCACACTGACGCAACCGGCAGTGATGCATGGAAAGAAGACGGCCTCGTGGCACGCATGTCGCGCATCTGCAAAGAGAGTGTGCCGGAGATGATCGTCATGTCAGATACCTGCTTCTGCGAATACACCTCTCATGGCCACTGCGGTGTGCTGTGCGATCACGGCGTGGACAACGATGCGACCCTGCTGAATCTGGGCAAGCAGGCGGTGGTTGCCGCCGCCGCGGGTGCGGATTTCATTGCACCTTCTGCGGCAATGGATGGTCAGGTTCAGGCTATTCGTCATGCGCTGGATGCGGCAGGCTTTACCGACACCGCCATCATGTCCTACTCCACCAAATTCGCCTCCTCCTTCTACGGCCCGTTCCGTGAAGCAGCGGGCACGGCGCTGAAAGGCGATCGTAAAACCTATCAGATGAACCCGCTGAACCGCCGCGAAGCGATTCGTGAATCTCTGCTCGATGAAGCACAGGGCGCAGACTGTCTGATGGTGAAACCGGCCGGCGCGTATCTGGATATCCTGCGCGACATTCGCGAACGCACCGAACTGCCTCTGGGCGCATACCAGGTGAGCGGCGAGTACGCGATGATCAAATTCGCCGCGCAGGCGGGTGCCATCGACGAAGAGAAAGTGATCCTCGAAAGCCTGGGGGCGATCAAACGCGCGGGCGCGGATCTAATCTTCAGCTACTTCGCGTTGGATCTGGCTGAGAAGAAAATTCTGCGTTAATCCGCTTTAGCGCCGGGTGGCTTCGCCATACCCGGCCTACTCTCTGCGCGAATCTTCACTAAACTGCAATACAACCGACATCTCCTCCTTCTACTGTCTGGGCAAGACGGCAGGAGGAGTGATCAATGTTTAGTCTCGACAGCGTTCTTGATGACCTTTGGCCTCAGGCGAGGCCCGGACCCTGGCAAAAAAGTCTGTTAAAAAGACTGCTCCACGAAGACGAATTTCAGCAGTTTGCCGCCAGCCACCGCCACCTGAAAGGGCTGGATATGGTAGAGCAGGTTCTGGAACACCTTGATATTCTCTGCACCATTTCCGCCCGAGACCTCGAACAAATCCCCGAACACGGCCCACTCATTGTGATAGCGAACCACCCGACGGGCACCCTGGATGGGCTGGCGCTACTGTATGCCGTTTCGCGCGTGCGCCGGGACGTCAAGGTTGTCACCAACCGGATGCTGTCTCACCTTGAGCCCCTCAGCTCGTTGTTTATCCCCGTGGACAATATGGGCGGCAGAACCGCAAAAGCATCTCTGGTGAAGATGGAGCAGCACCTGCAAAACGCCGGCGTGCTGATCTTCTTCCCGGCGGGCGAAGTCTCCCGCCCAACGCGTAAAGGCATCCGCGATAAAAAGTGGCATCCGGGCTTTATCAAGCTGGCCAGCAAACTACGGGTACCGCTGCTACCGGTACATATTCAGGCCCACAACAGCCTGCTGTTTTATGCCAGCACCCTGGTATCGCCGACGGTATCCCTGCTGCTGCTGATGCAACAGATGTTTCGCCGCCGTCACAGCCAGCTGCCGATCAAAATTGGCCAGCAGATTGCCTGGAATGATCGGTTTAGCTCTACCCTTTCATCGCGTGAGATGGCCGAGCAGTGCCGTCAGCACGTGATACGACTTGGCAAGGGATTGCCTGGCGTCTTTAAAACCCAGTGCGCCATTGCCCGCCCGGAAGACAGGGCCACGCTGAAGCGGGAGCTGGCGCAGGCCGAATGTCTGGGCAAAACCAGCGATGGTAAAACCATCTATTTGTGGCAGCGCAACGGGCAGGAAGAGGCGCCTCTGCTGCGCGAGCTGGGGCGACTGCGCGAGATTGCCTTTCGCGCCGTGGAGGAAGGCAGCGGAAAGCGCCGGGATACCGACAGCTACGATGATGACTATCTGCACCTTATTCTGTGGGATGATGATGACCTCGAGATTGTCGGCGCGTACCGCTTTATGCCAACGGCCATGCAGGTGGAAAAGTGCGGCGTCGAGGGATTGTACAGTTACAGCCTGTTCCACTACGACGAAAAAATGCAGGACATACTGGAGCACGGCATTGAGCTGGGGCGCAGCTTTATACAGCCGCGCTACTGGGGACGTCGCGGTCTGGACTACCTGTGGTCAGGCATTGGCGCCTATCTGGCGCGCTATCCACATTACCGTTACCTGTTTGGTCCGGTGTCCATCTCCGGCGGCTTACCGCCTGCCGCCCGGGATCTGCTGGTCGCGTTTTATCGTCTCTGGTTTCCGGCCAGCCACCCGTTAGCCGCCTCGCGTCAACCCTACCCGGCGTCACTCCCGGACGTGCTGGCGCAATTTAGCGGGGTGGATTACGTGGATGACCTGACAAAGCTCAAATCCCTGCTCGGCAATCTGGGCTGCGGTATTCCGCCGCTTTATAAACAATATTCCGAGCTATGCGAGCCAGGCGGCGTGCAGTTTATCGATTTCGGCAGCGATCCGGCGTTCAATAACTGTATCGACGGGCTGGTGCTGGTGGATCTGTGTTATCTGAAGGCGAACCGCTATCAGCGGTATATAGAGGCGCACTTAATACCCTCACCCCTGCCCTCTCCCTAAAAGGGAGAGGGTGAAAACCGCACCGGTCAGTCCCCTCGCCCCTTTGGGGAGAGGGTTAGGGTGAGGGGCTCAAACCGCACGGTAGAACGGCTTATCCCCCAAAATCGTCGCCCGCTGCATAATCCTTCGCTGCGGCAGGTAATCCGCATTGGCGTAATGCTGCGTGACGCGGTTATCCCAGATCGCCAGATCGTTCTCCTGCCAGCGCCAGCGCACCTGAAACTCCGGTTTCGTGATATGCGCAAACAGGAAGCTGAGCAGCGCCTCGCTCTCTTTTTCCGTTACGTCCACAATGCGCGAGGTAAACCCTTCGTTCACAAACAGCGCCTGCTTGCCGGTCACCGGATGGGTACGCACCACCGGGTGCAACAGCGGCGGATGCTTTGCGACCGCATCCAGCCAGCGCTGGTGCTCCTCTTCCGTTTTACGGTACTTATACTCCTGGAACGATTTTTTAAAATCATGCTCCGCCCGCAGGCCACTTAGCAAGGTCTGGAACGGCGCGGAGAGCGCCTCAAACGCCGCAATGCCGCTCGCCCACAGCGTATCGCCGCCGGTCTCTGGCAGTAGTTTTGCTGCCAGAATCGCCCCGGCTGGCGGTGTGTCGATAAAGGTAACATCCGTATGCCAGTTGTCATTATCGGGCGGGTTATCGTTATGAGTGTCCAGCACGATAATTTCCTCCACCCCTTCCGCATGCGGGTAGACCGGGTGGATATGCAGGTCGCCAAAACGCAGGGCCAGCGCGCGCTGCTGTTGCGGGGTGATGGCCTGCTCGCGCAGGAACACCACCTGATGGCGCAGCACCGCGTGGTACAGCTGCTCAAACTGGTTATCGCTCAGCGGACGGGTTACGTCCAGGCCCGACACCTGCGCGCCAATGTACGGCCCCAACGGGATAATCGTCAGACGTTCACTCATTGTATTTCTCCATGCCAGGGCGTCAGGCGACGCTGTAGCGTGCGCAGTCCCAGTTCTAATCCAAAGGCGATCGCGGCGATGACCGCGATCCCTGCCAGTACCACGTCAGTCGCCAGGAACTCTCCCGCCGACTGCACCATAAACCCAAGGCCGCGCGTGGCGGCAATCAGCTCTGCCGCCACCAGCGTTGACCAGCCCACCCCAAGGCCGATGCGCAACCCGGTCAATATCTCCGGCAGCGCACCTGGTAAAATGACGAACAGCAGTACCTGCGCGCGGCTGGCGCCGAGCGACTGCGCCGCACGTATGCGTACCTGCTGCGCACTCTTTACGCCAGCCAGAGCCGACATTGCTACCGGCGCAAAAATAGCCAGATATATCAGTAAGATCTTTGACGTCTCGCCGATGCCAAACCAGATCACCATCAGGGGCAGATAAGCCAGCGGCGGTACGGGACGGTAAAGCTCTATCAGCGGGTCGAGAATGCCGCGCACCGTCGGGCTCAGTCCCATCGCAATCCCCACCGGAACGCCAATAATGACCGCCGCCAGCAGCGCCACCAGAATACGCGTCAGACTGGCGCCTAAATGCTGCCAGAGGGTGGCATCCATAAAGCCCTGCGGTCCGGCGATGGCGATCAGTTTTTCCAGAACCTGGCCTGGCGGGGGCAGAAACAGCGGGCTGATCCACTGCTGCGCGGCAACCGCCCACCATACCGCCAGCAACACCACCAGCGTGCTGACGCTTAAGGTGAGCTGGCGAGAGAACGGCCAGCGTAAGGCACGGCGCGTCCGCCGCGTTTTTTCACTGAAGACAATGCTCATGAGAACGCCTCCCGCTGTTCAAACACACGGCTCAGGATGTATTCCCGTTTTTCGATAAATAGCGGGTCTGATTTAATGCTGCGTACTGGCTCTCCCGCCACATAGCGCCGGGCAAACTCAAGCGGCAGACGCTCCAGCACGCGTCCCGGTCCCGGTGAGAGCAGCACCAGCTCCGTCGCCATAAACACGGCCTCTTCGATATCGTGGGTGATTAACAGCACCTGCTTGCCGGTTTCGTGCCACAGGCGCAGCAGCAGGGTTTGCATCTGCTCACGGGTAAAGGCATCCAGCGCCCCGAAAGGTTCGTCCAGCAACAGCAGCTGAGGGTTAGCCGCCAGCGCACGGGCAATCCCGACGCGCTGACGCTGCCCGCCTGAAAGCTGCCAGATAAAGCGTTTTTCAGCCCCCTCCAGCCCGACCTTTTTCAACATGTCGCGCGCCGTATTCAGACGCTGTTCACGCGCTACGCCGGCCAGTTGCAGACCAAACGCAACGTTTTCCTGCACGTTTCGCCACGGAAGTAGCCCTTCGTTCTGGAAGACCACGCCGCGCTCTGCGCCCGGCCCCGTTACCTGTTTTCCTTCGAGTTGGATCGTGCCGTGCTGATACGGTACAAACCCGGCGATCAGGTTCAGCAGCGTCGTTTTCCCGCAGCCGGACGGCCCCAGTACGACCAGCAGTTCACCGCTGTCCAGCGTCAGGTTGATCTCTTTCAGGGCGGGTTTGCCGCCGTAATCGGCAGACAGGTTGGTAATGTTCAGCATCGCAGCCCCCTTATTTCACAAAGCGGTCGGTCACGAACCGGCTGTAATCCGCTGCCACCGCAGGCACTTTGCCCTGCTCTTTCAGGAACGTCGCAGTGTCGACAATCGCTTTGCTCACCGGCCCGTTCAGCTGCTGGACCTGCTGCGCAGGTGTCAGATAGGTGTTGCCTTTCACCAGCCCCGGCACGTCAGCTTCCGGCACGCCGCTCAGACGTGAGAGCTTCTCCAGGTTGGCGGGCTGTTTCAGCCATTCATCCGGATTGCTGATGTAAGGCTGCTGGGCGTCGATGGCGCTTTTGGCGAAGGCTTTCACCACTTCAGGGTGTTTTTCGGCAAAGTCCTTACGAACGACCCAGACATCAAGTGTTGGCGCCCCCCATTGCCCCACTTTTTCGGAGTCGGTCAGCACGGTGCCGTCTTTTTCCAGCTCGTTGACGGCGGGCGCCCAGACGTATGCTCCGTCAATGTCGCCACGCTGCCAGGCGGCAATAATCGCTGGAGGTTGCAGGTTGATGATCTGCACCTGGCCCGGCTTAATACCCCAGTGTTTCAGCGCTGCCAGCAGGCTGTAATGCGTGGTGGAGATAAACGGCACCGCGATGCGTTTGCCAATCAAATCTTCGGGTTTCGTGATGCTTTTCTTCACCACCAGCGCTTCGGAATTTCCGAGCTGCGACGCCAGCAGGAAGACTTCAATCGGCACCTGCTGGCTGGCGGCAACGGCCAGCGGGCTGGAACCCAGGTTGCCAATCTGCACGTCGCCCGAGGCTAACGCCCGCACAATTGCCGCGCCGCTGTCGAACTTGCGCCAGTCGACGTTCGCCCCGCTCGCTTTGGCGAAGGTGTTATCCGCCTGCGCGACTTTCGCCGGTTCCGCGGAAGTCTGATACGCGACGGTGACGTCCACCGCCTGCGCCTGAAATACCCACAGCGCCAGTGCACCAAGTAACGTGATTCGCGATGAAATTGCCATAATGTCTGCTCCCCTTGTTGTTATGAGGGCAGTATTTCCGGCGCGAGAATTTTGATAAAGGAATAAAAAAGAATCGCTAATGACGATTCGTTTTTAGAAAAAAAGCGGGAAAGGATAGTGAATTTTGTGCGGTTGTTTCGCCGGGTGGCGGCTGCGCCTTACCCGGCCTACAAATTGCACGAACCGTAGGCCGGGTAAGGCGCAGCCGCCGCCCGGCAAAGGCCTCAGCGCTGAACCGTCAGCGCAGCAATATCCTGCGGCGTGGTCCGACAGCAGCCGCCAATCAGCTTCGCGCCTGCTTCCAGCCACTGCGGTAAATACCCCGCCAGCGTCTCGCACGTTTCACCGTGGTGATGCCAGGTTTTACTCACCGCATCGTAATGCTCGCCGGAGTTCGGATAGACCACCAGGGGCAGCGACGTCAGGCTGTGCAGATGCGTCAGCGCCGCCGTGGTGTTTTCCAGCGCGATACAGTTAATCCCCAGCGCGACAACCTGCGGGTAGCTTTCCAGCGCAGAAACAACATCCCGCAGCGGCGTTCCGTCGCTCAGGTGCTCGCTGTCACGCAGGGTAAATGAGAACCATGCTCGGGCGCGCGGATACGCCGTCAGCAACGCCGCCAGCGCCTTAATCTCAGTGAACGAAGGCAGCGTTTCACAGGCCAGGAGGTCCGCGCCCGCATCCAACAGCGCCTCTACACGCGGGCGGTGGAAGGCGGTAAATTCTTCAGCGCTACGCACATAATCGCCGCGATACTCGGAACCATCGGCCAGATACGCGCCGTAAGGGCCCACAGATCCCGCCACCAGCAAAGTGCCTGCATTTGCGTTCTCAGCCAGGTACGCTTCGCGCGCTTTGCGTGCCAGCTCTACGCTTTTGCCGATCAGCGTCCGGGATTGCGACTCGTCCAGCCCGCGAGCGGCAAAGCCTGCGGGTGTCGCCTGATAGCTGGCGGTGATCGCCACCTGTGCCCCCGCGCGGTAGTAGTCGAGGTGTACGTCGCGGATCAGCTCCGGATTTTCCATCAGCACTTTGGCCGACCAGAGACTGTCGGCAAGGTTACAACCGCGCGCTTCCAGCTCCGTTGCCATCGCCCCATCCAGCACGACAAACGGCTGTTTTTCAAGGAGGGCGGTAAGCGGATTATTCTGCGACATGTTCAGGCTCCTGCGTGGTCAGATTTCGGGTCAGGTAGTACGCACCATAACACAGGGCGACAAACGGAAGCCCGCAATAAAGGGCAATACGCTGGCTGGGGTCAAACCACAGGCCGACACAGGCCACCAGACAGAGGATAAAGCCAAGCACGGGCACCAGCGGATACCATGGCGCGCGATACTGCAACGCGGATAGCGGCTGGCCGGACTGCACGTGACGGCGACGAAACACGAAGTGCGACGCGCAAATGCTAATCCACACCGCCACCACCGCAAAACCGGAAATGGCTGACAGGGCCACAAACACCGTATCCGGCGCGACCACGCTGGAGAACAGCGCCAGCACGCCGCCCAGCATGGAAACAGAAAGCGCCGTCAGCGGCACGCCGTTTTTGTTGACGCGGGCAAAGCAGCGCGGCAGCGTTTTCTCGTTAGACAGAGACCACAGCATACGGCCCGAGGCGTACAGACCCGAGTTCGCCGCCGAGAGGATCGCCGTCAGGATCACGAAGTTAAAGATATCCGCCGCATACGGAATGCCGACCTTTTCAAACACCAGCACGAACGGACTTTTCTCCACGCCAGCCTGCTGCATCGGGATCAACGCCGCCAGCACAAACACGGTGCCAATAAAGAAGATGATGAGCCGGGCGATGGTGGTGCGAATAGCAACCGGAATAACCTTATGTGGGTTTTCCGTTTCCCCTGCCGCTATGCCGATAAGCTCCGTTCCTGAGAAGGCAAAGTTGACCGCCACCATGGTCATCAGGATCGGCAGGCCACCGTGCGGGAACCAGCCTTCGGCGGTAATGTTGCTTAGTCCCGGCGCGGCAGAGCCGTCCGCCATCGGGATAAAGCCAAAGATGGCCGCGCCGCCGAGAATAATAAAGGCGACGATGGTGATAACCTTGACCAGCGAGAACCAGAATTCCCCTTCCGCGAAAAAGCGCGTGGAAATCACGTTAAGACCAAAGATCACAGCGCAAAACACAACGCACCACGTCCAGACGGGAACCTGTGGGAACCAGTACTGCATGCAGAACCCGGCCGCGGTAAAGCTCGATCCCAGCGCCACTGTCCACGTAAGCCAGTAGAGCCACGCCACGGTATACCCCGTCGCCGGGCCGAGATAGCGGGCGGCATAGACGTGAAACGCGCCGGTTTCCGGCATCGCCACGGAAAGTTCGCCCAGACATTGCATGACCAGCCAGACCACCAGCGCACCGATAAGATATGCCAGCAGCGTGCCCGCCGCGCCGGTTGTCGAGATGATATATCCGGTATTGAAGAATAACCCTGTGCCGATAACGCCACCCAGCGAGAGCATAATCAGGTGGCGGGTTTTCATGGTGCGCTTAAGTTGCCCGTTTTCTTGTTGTGTTTGCATGTTACCTTCTAAACGTATGGACATCTAAACATCCAAAGAAGGAGTGTTATACCGCGATTGTTAACAAAAAGCCACCCGGCGCGACTTCAGCGCAATTATTGGTAAATCCTTAAATCAGTTCTATAGTCGACACAGTTTCTTCTTCACCAGGACTCACTATGCGATTTAACGGACTGACCAAAGGTTTCTTTATTCTCATCCTGGCCCTTGTAACCTGGGCCTTCTTTGACGTGCTGTCTCCCTATTTCTCGGCGATTCTGTGGGCCGCGATCCTGACCATCATTTTCAACCCGGTGAAAAACAAACTGCGTACCGCGCTGGGCGATCGCAACGGGCTGGCTTCACTCCTCACACTCGGCATTATCTGCCTGATCGTGTTTATTCCGTTGATGGTGATCCTTTCCTCGCTCGCGGTGGAACTGAACATGGTTTACACCAGGCTGCAACAGAACAACACGCAGTTCCCGGAAGTGATCGCCGGTATCTTCAACCGCCTGCCGGACTGGGCCAGCGGCTTCCTGGCGGATCACAACCTGACCAACGCCGCGCAGATCCAGAAAAAACTCTCCGATGTCGCGTTACAGGGCGGGCAGTATCTGGCGGGCAGCGCGTTCCTGATTGGGAAAGGGACGTTCGGCTTTGCCATCAGCTTTGGCATTATGCTGTATCTGCTGTTTTTCTTGCTGAAAGACGGGCCGTATCTGGTGCGCCAGATCCTCGACTCGCTGCCGCTGTCTGACTTCGTCAAACAGCACCTGTTCGCTAAGTTTGTCGGCGTGTCGCGCGCCACGGTAAAAGGCACGGCGGTCGTGGCGGTGGTTCAGGGCACGCTCGGTGGTATCGCCTTTGCTATTGTCGGTATTGACGGCAGCGTATTGTGGGGCGCACTGATGGCATTTCTCTCCCTGGTGCCTGCCGTTGGGTCGGCCATCGTCTGGGTTCCCGCCGCCATCTTCCTGTTTGCCACTCACCAGCTGTGGCAGGGTCTGTTCATTGTGGGCTTCTTCGTCATTATCGTCGGGCTGGTGGACAACCTGTTGCGTCCGCTGCTGGTGGGCAAAGACACCAAAATGCCGGACTACCTGATACTGATCACCACGCTCGGCGGTATGGAGCTGTATGGCATTAACGGCTTTGTGATTGGGCCGCTGATTGCCGCTCTGTTTATCGCCTGCTGGAACCTCTTCTCCGGCCGCGACCACGCAGGCAACGCCGAGGAGCTGGACGCAGACTTTATCGAAGAGGGGAGAAATTCTCCGGATCTATAAAGAAACGCGTTCTGTGAGGCGGCCCTGTGCCGCCTTTTTTTTCGCGATAAATCAGAGGTTTTCTATAATCTGAAATGAACGCTCTTCCACATTTGTCGTAGAAGGATCCAACAGGTGCGAATCGCCACGATCACGAACTGGGCTTATGGTGTCACGGTGTGCCTGACCATTGCCTCCGGCATCGTCATGCTGATGGCTTCCCACGCCGATAACATCGAACGTGAAGCCGTTAAACAACGCCAGGTCTTCGATCAGCTGACGGAGGAGATCGAGACAGACACCTGGATGCTCTCCGATCTGGCGCGGCTTTACGTCATCCAAAAAGAGCCCGAGGTGCTTGAGAAATATCAGGCGAAAGAAGCCGAGCTGAAGAATATCGAACACACGCTGCGACAGCTCAAAAATACGGGGGCATCGGGCGAAGAGCTGGCGCTGCTGTACGACGGACTGAAAATTGTAGACGATCTCCAGGATGAACAGCAGGCAGCCATTGACGGCATCGCCCGTGGCGAGGAACAGCAGGCCGTTTCGCTGCTGTTTGGTAAGAGCTATGAGCTGGAACTCGAACGGGCACACAACACTATCGAACGCTTTCGCATGCTGCTGGACAAGCGCATTATTGCCGACGTGCAGGCCGCAACCAAAACGTCCAAAACGCTTCGAACGGCCTCTGAGGTGATGGTCGGCCTGACCGCCCTGCTCTTCCTGTTTGTGATGGTTTTCATCCTCAAGCGCCGCGTACTCCGTCCGGTGGTGCGTCTGAGTGACGTGGTTCATCGTCTTGCATCGCAGGATTACGCCGTCGAAACGCCGAACTTTACCCAGGTTGATGAAATCGGTGATATGGCGCAGGCCATCCGCATCTTCCGTGAGAACGGGCTGGCAAGGCAGCGGCTGGAAAAAGAGCGCGATGCTGACTGGGCCATCCGCGAACTGCTGGCGCGAATGACCCAGCGGTTGCAGGGCTGTGAAAACTTTGCCGACGTGATGAATGTGGCGGAGCTGTTTGCACCCAATATTGCGCCGGGGGTTTCAGGGCGTCTGTATATTCTGGAACGCGAGCCGTGGCAGATGCGCTGTACGGCCGAATGGCTATCGCCAGAAGGGGATAAAAAGCCGTTCCATCCTGACGAATGCTGGGCCGTCCGGCGTGGTCAAAGCCATCCGCCAGTGAACGGCGAGCCGGATATCGGCTGTTATCATCTGCCCGAATCACAGGCGCAGCAATCGCTGTGCGTTCCCCTGATTGCTCAGGGCGAGGCGATTGGATTGCTCTCATTCCAGAACATCACGCCTGAAACCGCGCCGTCCCGCGCCTATCTGGAACTGATGGCCGAGGCGCTGGGACTGGCGCTGGCCAACCAGCGGCTGCGCGATGCGCTGCTGGAAAAAGCCCTGTTCGATCCCTTGACGGGGCTGCGTAACCGCCACCATCTGGAAGATACGTTACGTACTCAAATGAAGCAGGCCGTGCGTAACGAGGAGCCGGTAAGCTGCCTGATGATCGATATCGATCACTTCAAGAGCATTAATGACCGCTTTGGTCATGAGGCTGGCGATCTGGTGATCAAAAGCGTGGCAGCCATTATTCAACGGGCGGTACACGATAGCGGGCTGGCCTTCCGCTATGGGGGTGAAGAGTTTTTGGTGCTTCTTACCGATGCAGATGAGGAAGCAGCGCACGGCGCTGCAACGGAGATCTACAACGGCGTGCATGCGCTTTCGCTGCGCTACGGGCTTTCGGAGATTGGCCCGGTGGATGTGTCGATCGGGATCGCCAGCTATCCGCAGCACGCGCAGAGCGATAATCTGCTGCGCGCGGCGGACGTCGCGTTGTACCGGGCGAAAGAGCTGGGCCGCTCGCGGATTGTCAGCTTTGGGATGCTGGAGGCGGGCTAAAGGGGTTATTCGAGCCTGAGGTTCAGGATCGCGCGATCGCCCAAAGCACCACCATACCCAGCGAATTACTCCGCTTGTCCACGTACAGGGTGCCATCGATTAAATAATATCCCTGAGGATAACAGATGCGGATCTCTCTCTTGAGTTCCGGCTCATAGACTTCCGCCCCCGAACAGCTATTTCTGCTGCCGGATTCATACCGGTAATGTTGGCTCCAGGCAGAGTATTCTCCGTTCAGTAGCCAGGCCGCGGTAAAGATGACGAAAATGGCAACCGGCAGGCTGAAGATGATGAGGCCGAGGTAAAGTTTGACAACGTCAACAAGGGTTTTGTCTTTAAACGCCCTCTTCGCGGCGAACATCACTATCGCCACCAGCGGCAGCAGCAATGTGACAGCCGCAAGATACTGTTCCCCCAGGGCCGTAAGAAATGTCACGCGATAAATCTCGATTGACCAGACAACAAAGCCAAATATCAACGCTAACCCGCCAACGATGAGTGGAATTAAAAAGGCATAGCTATCTTTTTTCATGATGGACGGTTCCTTGTCATGCGTCTGCGGTAAGAAGGTTAAGCATCGCTCGGGTGGCTGCCGACTGACGGCGTTTTTACATCCTGATTATGATGGATAAACGTGGGGAGAGATAAAATATATAAACTAGTAGGATAACTAAATTATAATTCTTATACTTATGTTAAAACGTGGAGGCTGAAATGCGATTAATCCTAATGCTGTGCTGCTTTTTAGTGCAAAGCGTCACCCTGGCTGGTGAGTTGCCAAAACCTGATGGTAAACCCATTTTAACGATTTACGGTAATATCGAGAACACGAATGAAAGTGGAAAAGCCGTGTTTGATATCGCCAGCCTTGAAAAACTCGGTATGGTGAGCTTCCAGACATCATCCCCCTGGTATAATGGCCGCACAAAGTTTGAGGGTGTTCCAATGAGCAAACTCATGGATTATATTGGCGCAAAGGGTAACGTGGTCAATGTTATAGCGCTTAATGATTACGCGACAGCCATCCCGCTGAGCGACTTTAAAAAATATAATGCCATACTCGCTTTGAAGGTTAATGGTGAATATATGCGCATCCGAGATAAAGGTCCGGCATTCATTGTATATCCCTACGACAGTCTTCCTGAATTAAATAATCAGATATATTATTCGCGATCGGCATGGCAGGTCAGCAAAATGAAGATTGAATAGCAGTTCAGGAGAACATAATGAACAGGATACTGGTTGGTATCATTTTTTCTCTTTTTATCACCACTGGATATATTGCTTTTCTTGTTTACGATCGACAGCAGGAGCTCCAAAAACTGACTCATTACACGGAGTCATGGTCTGTCGCCCAACTGGTATCCGAATATTACCGCTTTGAATCATGGCTTGGTCTGTACGCAACCGATTCCGATGACGTTACGATAGACCAGGTCCGGATGCGGCTGGAAATTATGCTAAGCCAGAATGATCTGTTTAAGGAGGGGGATTTAGGACATTACATTAAAAACGTTCAGGCACATCATGACCTCGCGTTAAGCCTTGATAAAATCCTTACGTATCTGGATGCTAACCTCGAAAAAATGAGCCATTCGGATGTAAAAACATACCTTCATACCATGCATTTGCTGGATGCTCCACTCAGTCAGCTTTCATCAAGCGCGTTAACGAAAGACATTAGCACGATTAACAGTAGCAACCATAAAATACAGATCCTGTATTATATTTACTCAGCCCTCTCTTTACTGCTGATCATTCTGAGTATTATCCTGGGTTTTTTAACGATCTATCAAAATAAAAACATCCTTAAAGCGCACAGGCAGGTTGAAAGTCTTGCAGAAGAACTCCAGTTATCCAAGGAGACCCTACAGATTCAGAATTCAAAACTAGAGTATGACGTTTACCATGATTCCCTCACTGGCATGAAAAACCGTCTGTACTTCTGGGATGAGCTCAGCAAACTCAATCTTGAGGCCGAAGAAAATCATGTTCCCGTTACGGTAATGTTATTTGATTTAGACCGATTCAAAGAGGTCAACGATACCTATGGCCATGATGCTGGCGATTTACTGTTACGTCAGGTATCCAGGCGGTTGACCGCCATGAGCAATATTTCAGACAGGTTTTACCGTTTAGGCGGAGACGAGTTTGCTTTTTTAGCCAGTGGGTTAAACGAAAGCGAAGCCGTTTTGCGCGCTAGAGAGATCAGCGAGAATATCAGTAAACCCTATACGATTAATAACCAGCTCATAAAAATTGCCACCTGCGTGGGTATTGTTTTATCAGATAATGAACGACGTGCTGATTATCTTTATAAGTTCGCCGATCTGGCGCTCTATGAAGCCAAAAAGGCAGGCTCACAGCAGATTAAAGTTTTCCGTCAGCGAATGCTTCAGAAGTTGCAGGAGAGCAGAACGCTTGAAAATGATATGGCAAGGGCGATAGAAAACAATGAATTTATTGTTTATTACCAGCCTATTGTGAATTCCGTCAGCAAGGAAATTTACGGCTATGAAGCGCTTATTCGCTGGATGCATCCTGTAAAGGGAATGCTTTCCCCGGATAGCTTTATTTTCGCCGCTGAAAAAACAGGCATGATCAACGAGATAGGTAAAACCGTACTTAAACTGGCCTGCAGGGAAGCGGTCTCCTGGGCTGTTCCGGCCAGGATCTCCGTAAACGTCTCGCCTGTTCAATTAGGCAGCAAATCATTTATTAATACGGTGCAGACCGTTCTGGCTGAGACCGGGCTCCCGGCTAACCGTCTTGAGTTAGAGGTCACGGAGTCATCCCTCTTTAGTGACAGAAATAACCCCATTGCGATTCTGAAAAAACTCCGCGCACTGGGCGTAAGAATTTCCATTGATGATTTTGGCACGGGTTATTCGTCGCTCTCCAGACTCAGCGAACTGAATTTTGATAAAATCAAGATCGATAAATCTTTTGTCAATCCGATATCTACACAAGAAGATGCGCTTAATATTGTGAAGCTTATTACCGGTATGGCTAAGAGCCTTAATATGGGCGTTATAGCCGAGGGCGTTGAGACCGAAGAGCAGCTTGAGCGGCTTCAGGCTCTGGGTTGCGAGCTTGTGCAGGGATATCTTTTCAGCAAACCACAGCCTCAGGTCGACAGCAAAATTAAGAGCGGCCTGGAATGATTCCCTCTCCTCAACCCGATGCCAACCGTGATCACGTTTTTCACCCCTGGGTATTCACTTATAAAAATCAGGTGTTATCATTCACCCCGTAAATACCTTTCAACTCAACCCGAGGCTTTGATGCTGGAGAATGTAATCATCCGATAATCAGCTTACCGACCTTTCCAGGCCGGACTGATTATCAATGCGCCGAAATCGAATGCGGACACCGCTGTGTGTTTGCACGTTTTGCACATGATGATTAAACAGGTTTTCCAGTATGAATTTATCCCGTCAGGAACAACGTACCTTACACGTTCTCGCCAAAGGTGGCCGTATTGTGCACGTCCGCAATACCTCCGGCCGCGTCACCGCCGTTGAATGCTATAGCCGCGAAGGGCTACTGCTGGCTGACTGCACGCTCGCCGTTTTCAAAAAGCTCAAAACCAAAAAGCTGATCAAATCCGTTAACGGTCAGCCCTACCGTATTAACACTACGGGGCTGAATAACGTCCGCGCCCAGCCCGATAACCGCTAAGGAGAGGATGATGGATATCCCACGTATTTTTACTGTTAGCGAAAGCGAACACCGCATTCATAACCCCTTTACGCCAGAGAAGTACGCGACGCTGGGCCGCGTGTTACGCATGAAGCGAGGCACACGCATTCTCGATCTTGGCAGCGGCTCGGGAGAGATGCTTTGCACCTGGGCACGTGATTACGGTATCACCGGTACCGGCATCGACATGAGCCCGCTCTTCACCGCGCAGGCCACGCGGCGCGCAGAGGAACTCGGCGTCAGCGAACGCGTCCATTTCATTCATAACGACGCGGCTGGCTATGTCGCGAATGAAAAATGTGACGTGGCGGCCTGCGTTGGCGCAACCTGGATTGCGGGTGGCGTAGCCGGGACGATGGATCTGCTGGCAAAAAGCCTCAAGCCCGGGGGAATAATGCTCATTGGCGAACCGTACTGGCGTCAGGTACCCGCGACGGAGGAGACAGCCCAGGCGTGCGGCGTCTCGTCGATTGCAGACTTTCTCACTCTGCCCGGTCTGGTTGTGTCTTTCGATCAACAGGGCTATGACCTGGTTGAAATGGTGCTGGCAGACCAGGAAGGCTGGGACAGGTACGAAGCCGCAAAATGGATGACCATGCGTCGCTGGCTGGAGGAAAACCCAGAAGATGACTTCGCGCAGGAGGTTCGGGCGGAGCTGACGATAGCGCCTGAACGTCATGTGACGTACTCGCGGGAGTACTTTGGCTGGGGGGTGTTTGCGTTAATGGCGCGATAATATGGCGCTGGCGGTATAGCCTTTGGGGTATACCGCCATTCGGCGTTTACGATCATGCTTTTTCTCAATCAGTCTAAAGATACAGCGCAGCATTCCCCCGCTAAGAGACAGATATATACAAGTAATGTGTTAACATACAGCTATACGGGTTACGTCATATTAGATAACGATGATCAATAAAATACTGGTAAGTGCATGCCTGACGGGACTCAAAGTACGTTATGACGGAAGCGAGAAAGCACAGATGTCAGATCAGTTGCAGCGCTGGCAGAAAGAAGGACGCCTTGTGATCTTCTGTCCAGAACTGGCCGCCGGTTTATCAGTGCCCCGTCCTCCGGCTGAAATTATTTCTGCTGAAACTAAAGATACATTGCTGGCGCAGGTCAGAATAATTGAAATTAATGGGCAGGATGTCACTGAACAATATCAGCTCGCCGCCAGATTAGCGCTTCGTACCGCTCAGGAGTCAGATTGTACCGCGGCGCTATTAACCGACGACAGCCCAACATGCGGTAGTCAATTTATCTATGACGGTTCATTCAGCGGCCAGCGTAAGTCAGGAATGGGTGTCGCTGCATCGCTACTCTCCAAACATGGTATAGCCGTATTTTCTGAGAAGAGGCTCGCCGACCTGATTGCCTGGATTGATGAAAAAGAAAAGTGAGTTCTTTTTAAATGGCTACGGATAAGACTCACTTAATCCGTTTATGCTATTTTTTGAGAAAAACACACTTCACAAAACCTTTCTGAATCTCATTAATTTTAAGCACCAATTGATTTGGTGAAACGTTAGCGCGGAAATGTCGATGAGATCAGGGATAGACACATGAAAATTGCTAAAAATATGATCATCTCAGCCATCCTGTTACCTTTCTAGTGATTATCTGCGGATGGCCAATAACGTCATAAAATTTAACGTGCATTGAGCATTCAGCCCACCTGACGACAAGAAGGATACTCCTCTTTCAGCCGTCAGGTTTGACATAACTTAACGTCACGCAGGCGCTGTGCTACCTGCCACGCCCGCATTTTATTTCACAAATTTCCACACTTCTGGAGGTACCTTGTCGTAAAGTTTCCCCATTGTCAGTTCGGCCAGTCGGTGATCGACCGCAGAGTTAAATGTCTCCAGCTCATCACTGGAAAGAGAATAGGTGTTTTTATCTATGAGTTTTTCTAACGTATCTTTTGATGTACACCGCCTGAGTTGTAAAAGCCATTCCTGTTTGGTCATATCGACTCTTTAATTTCAATGGATGAGAGAAAAATTATTATTTATCATACTAATAATAATTTATTGTGAACGTTAGCGCTGACTCCGCCAAACCAGGAGTCACCTGCCCGCCTGACTGTATATATCTGGCCTGCAGAGGGATCCGTAATTGCGTCACTCCCGTATTTCCGGTTACGGGGCCCAGAGGATAAAAAGCTGTTCCCATTTTTATCATGCTGGTATCATTTTGCTTTCTGACCTGCATATCTATCCCCGTTGCACTGCCAGTACCTGATTTGAGACTGAATGAATCAGGTGTAGGGTTGCCATAAACGGGATTAATCAATACACTCATTTGGTTTTTTGCCTGAAAATATCCTGGATAATTCCCCGGGCAATTATCTAATTCAATGTTGAAATCCACCCATTGACTGGTACTTCCCACACCGGTGAAATCAGTCGTTTTATATTTTCCCATTGGCACGACCACATCAGGTGTCTGGCATGTAAACGGAATAACATTCACTGAGCCGCTAAAAGATACAGACCCCATCGTTATTTTCTTTCCGTCATAGAGTGTTCCATCACTCTTATAAATCATGCCGTATATGCCGAAGGTGGGCAGGTCACTCCCCGATAAAACGCCTGGCTGTAAGAGGGAACCGTTAACTAATGCTATATAATATATACCAGTACCTATGCCAGAACCATTACCAATGGCAGAAGATCCAGCGGGGCCGGAAATTGTTACATAATGAACTGTAGTCACCGCCATGCCTGGTGGAGAAGAAAGAGAATTAGTGAATCCGACTCCAAATGCCGGAGCATTCATTGCAACGACACTGTAAGCTGGTTTAATCCCTATATTCAAATTATAAGAACTACCATATGAACTCAATGGTTCAAGAAAAACATATAGCGTATAAGTTGCAAAATCTCCAGCAGTTACATGACACTGATAATTGTAACTTGAAGTTATAGTGTAATTAGAGGCTATCACAGTGGTCAACGAGGATAGGTCAACACCGGGTGAAATACTACCTCCAGGTAATACTATCTCTTTGTGGCCAATATTCGTGTCGTCACAAACAGGTGCAGCTAAGGCCACCGACGGGAAATGCGCCATGATGAACAATGAAATAGCGAGTAACATTTTCATGCTACTGCGTGACAGAAACCCTACCGCATTCAGTAACATTCCAGGACCTCTTTCTTCATATTAATTGCTGAACCTTCTTCGGAAATGATAACTTTCATTTTGCATTGTCCCTGATTACCGGCCTTCAGTTTGAGAATATGAGTGCCTGGCTCAAGGCGAACAAATATCTGCCCGGCCTGGCCGACGGTCGTAATATAATTACCTTTCTCATTGCTGATATCCGCGCCGAAGGGGGCTGGTTTTCCTTTCCATCGGGCAGAAATCAGTACGGGGACCCCTGTCTGCGTATGATATTGAACCTTTACAATGGCACCGGCGTAGGGGGCCACCTTACGTGACGTGCTCTCAAAACCGACATTGTTTGTCGCATCCTTTGGATCGATGGCCACTTCATTCAGTTCATATGCATTCAGATAAGGCACTGCGGCATAACCGATATTATCAATGCGGATACCAGGGTAAGAGGAAACCCGGGCACCTTCGGCTCCTCTGGCTTCAATCAACGCCCAGGTATCTGAGGTGTAAGGACTGAGGGTTGCGCCACCGGAATGCAGGATCACGGACCCATTCGCACCAAATGACTGGCTCTGGTAGTGATTACCAACGCTGCTGCTGCCATTAAGGTACGTATACGGTGTTCGCCACTGCCCGTTAACATACAGACTGCTGCCGGTTGCGCCGCTGGTATTGCGGGCTGTTACCCCATAGCTGTACTGGTTGTCTTCGCCGGCACTTCCGGACAGGGAGGCCGCCTCAGACCAGGATCCATCATTGTTGCGCCCTGTTTCCAGACGCGCGGATGGAACATGTGTATCTCCGGCAGTACCCAAGGGGAAGCTGAGGGAAAGAAGCCAGCTGGTATCACTTTTGCCGTACCAGGTGTATGTCCGGTTGACATTTAATCCGTAAGTGACGGAATTCCAGCTATTACTGTAACCGACCTGGAATTGTTTATCGGTATCCTTACTGTTCCAGTAATTCTGTAATGACGCACTTGCATAGAACTGTCCCAGGCCTTCTGGAAGAGACTGGCTGGCAGTCAGGGTATAGCGGCTTTTGGAACGTTTCAGACGCTGTTCATCGTAACCACGCGCCAGCATATCTTTTGTCATCATGGCTGTTGCCAAATCGTAATAGCCCTGCGTTGAAAAACGATAGGTTGCCAGCGTCAGATTGGTGCCCGACCGGGGGATAAATTTTGAATAGCTAAGTCGGTAGCTCTGTCCGGATGACGTTTTATGGCCATATTCCTGACCGTTCGGATTGCCTGAGAAAGAAGCATGCGACTGGGTGATATCCAGAGAAATCGCCCCGGCCTGGGTTCCTATTGCCATACCGGCCTGAGCGGCATAATAACCGTCGCTTTGTTGCCAGCCAGTATAGCCCGTCAGGTAATTTGACAGGCCATGCTGCCAGGTTGCCTCATAAAACTCCGGTTTATCTCTAAGGTTAAGCTGGCGTAATTTACCCGCCGTAAAGGAATAGCGGTACGACCCCGGTCTAATCAACTGCGGCATCGCGGTATACGGGACCAGAAAAAAGTTTTCATTGCCATCTGCTTCCCGAACGGTCACGGCAAGGTCGCCACCAAACCCCGTCGGATAAAGATCGTTAATGACGAATTCACCCGGGGAGACAGTTGTCTCATAAATGATGGCGTTATTCTGGCGTACAGTGACTTTGGCGTTCGTTCTGGCCATCCCCCTGATTTCAGGCGCATAGCCCCGCTGCGAAGTTGGATACATGCGCTCATCGCTGGCAATTTGCATACCGGAAAATGGCAGGGAGTCAAAAACCCTGCCTGTGGTATTAGACTGGCCAATAAGTAAACGACCTTTGATAAACGGAATATCTCGCTGAGCAAACGTGTTCAGAGACTGATAATCCTTTTTCCCATCATCAGACCATGAATAGGAGCCATTATGACGGAAATACCATGCGCCAAGATTAAATCCGGTATTCAGTGAGGCAAACAACGACTTATAATCGTAATGACTGGACTGACTTGTCCAGGCGTTCAGCCCATAGCTGAGAAATGCTGCTGGTATACCGCTATCCCAGAGCTCCGGGTTCACGGAACCACGCGCAGAGCGATGAACATATTTTTGCGGCAACGTAATATCCAGTACCTGCTCACCGGCATCGAATTCGACCCTGGCATTCGGGATGCCAGATAAGATCTCGGTGCAGCCATCAGAATTTGGCTGTCGCACTGTGTCGGTCTCATTGATTCTTTCCCAGGCCAGAGGGATCGCTTTCAGTAATTCCGGCGTTATACAGACATAACCAGAGTTATCCGCCCGGGTTTTAATCTCGATATTTTCATTCCCTACTTCACTCCCATTTACCCGAATAGAGGCATAATATTTCCCGGGTAAAAGAAAACCGCGCTTTGAAAAGCGGCTGATATCGACGGGTTGATTGTTTTGTAACATCAGTACATCACTGATAAATTCAACGTCCCCGGTCCCGGGGTCAGGTATCACTTCTGACAGAGGATTCTCAGGCTGCGCTCCTGTGTGTTCCATTGCTTCAGTTGAATGCGATATACTGCAAAAACCCGCAACAGCTGCTGCAAGAAAGCTCTTGCGGAAATATTTATTATGGTTTTTCACGTTATATTCCCTGTCAAACAGACGTTATTGAACAGCAGCAGATTTCGCAGTGACTGCGCCATAATCATTGACGGCGTCAAAGTGAATCGTTTGTCCATGCCTTACCTGCAACGGAAACGACTCAGCATCAAAAGGTGCTATCATTTTCCCTTCGGTCTTTTTTCCATTCGCTTTTACGCCAGAAATAGATACATTCCAGGGCGTTTTATTGATGGCCTGTAATTTCCCGTCTACGGTTTTCCATTCGAGCTTATCCGGAGCTTCAATGGATTTCCCCTGAAGCGCCTGCGGCCGATAAAAAAGTTTTATCCGGGTACGAAAAGCGATTTGTAAAAAATTATCATCTTTCTTTGCACTGTTACGTGCTGGCACTTCAAGCACGTTAAGCCAGAATACTGACTCTTTATCTGAAGGCAGGTGTTTTCCGGTAAAACTGATCTGTAGTGTCTGACCTTTGCCGGGATCAACACGGTTTATCGGGGGCGTCACAATAAAGGGGGCAGTGCTGGTATCCGGAGATTTACTCATAACTCCATCATCAACCCAGCTCTGGATAAGTACGGGGGATTTACCATTATTATTAAGTTTCACACTGACAGAGCGCTCGCCCTGAGAGTAAATCACCCGGGTACCGGTAATAACAATACTGGCTTTCACGGGCGCGCTAAGCAGCACCAGAAAAAGTATGCATAGTGAACTCAGTGTCTGAATAAAAAAAAAGGTATGCTTCCGCTGCATAGGCATAAATCCACCCTCTCTGAAAGGGGGCCGAAGCCCCCTGATTAATAAAGTACGTTGAATTACATGTACTGAATGGAGTAAACCACCTGGCTGATAACTGTCCCGGCAGTGGTTGCAGCATCAGCAAAATACTCAACTGAATAAGGCAGATTTGCACTGCCGGATGAAACATCAACATAAGTTGTGTTGGCAGCCTGATTGCCGTTACCCGCCACAATGACACCTCCAGTAGCAGAGGACTCATCACGCAGCTGCAGGCTGACGCCGGTTGCCGTTCCGGTCTTATTCAGCAGATGTCCGCTGGCTAAATCCACGGTCGGACCTGCTTCAAAGAACGCGGAGGCGTTTTGCAGAGTGCCCTGGCAATTAGTCAGGGCAATATTAAATCCCGTACGCCCCGCGGTCTGGCCTGCAGTAGTCAACTGGTTGGTACCAACGGTAGGCAGAATAACCGTTGCATCTGCACCCTGTGTATCAACGACGGCATCACAGGTAGTGGCAGTCAGTTGACCATTAAAGGTAATGGTTCCTGTCGATGCAGCATTCGCAGAATTTACAGTTGCACCCAGAACAGCAAACAGCGTTAACGCAATAGCACTTTTTTTCATGTCTATATCCTTAGATCATATTTATACACGATAGAGTTGTAATAAGGAGATGTGAAAACATCCTTATCAAAACCCTTACTTAGAATGGTGAAAATCACCAGGCACTACAAAAAAACATAAAGCGTTGAGTTATTAATTTTCAGTATTAAGCACTTCATCTGTTCAAACAAATGAATTTTGGCAATAAACAAACAGAGGTAAACCATGGGACAGCGGTTATAGCATCCCTGTTATAATTTCACTTAATGCTTTCACTACAAAATGAGCTTCCCCATCACCATTAACCAACATTTTCTGATAAGCAGAACGTTTATAATGACTAATTTTCTTAACCCCAGTTTTATACTTAAAGGAACTAAACTGGGCACCGGTTAAGTTAAAATAGTTGAAAATCACCTGTTCCTCTTTTTGGGTAAGAGATATGCCAGGCATAAAACTTACCCTCCCGTACTTCTTAATTACATCTAACATCCGCCATGATGAAAGGCATCTGTTAATTACCAAAAAACCTTTATAACAAAGCGCCATTTCTCTTTTGCCGAGGGTTCTCAGAGAAAAGACAATATTAGTTCTAAAACGCGCAGCGAAATTCCTGATGAGGTTCAAGTCATCCACTGCCAGTATTATGATGCTTTTTTCATTATAGTTTTCAAAAGGAATACCATCAGAAAAACATTCCTGCTGGTTTTGATCTACATAATGACAAAAAACATTTAGATTATTTTCATTCTTTAATAAAAACCCCAACCCATTAAGGTAAAAATAATCATCGGAGATGATAAAAACTGTTTTTTTTACTGTCATGGTATCCGTCCTGTCAGCGGTAGTGTTTTATAAAATCACAAAAAGCAGCTACGGATAAAGGTCGTAAAAAAAAATACCCTTGCATATGTATGATGCCAGCCTTTTCCAGAGCTTCTTTTTGATGTTGATTTTCCACTCCTTCCGCAACAATATGCACCCCGCACAGAGAGGATACTTTTACGATGCCATCAATTAACTTCCGGTAAATTAGTTCAAAGTTCTCTTTTATCTGCGTAACCGAGCGATCCAGTTTTAGAATTGAAACATTACTTACGCCAAAAAATTTCATTGCAGCAGTGTTTATCCCAGCATCATCAATAGCGAACTTCACTCCGATAGAATTATAGAATGTGATTGCATTCAGAATATCACTGGTCGCATCAGTAATATTTCTTTCCACTATCTCAAGCAGGATCACCACGTCTGTTTTGAAATAACTCTTAAACCTCACCACCGCATTTCTGATAGTTTGAGAACTTATCTGACCACAGGTGATATTCAGAGAAAAAACAAAGCCCGATGGGATTTCGCCTGCGCCGTCATTTTTCCTTAACAGTTCTGCCGTTTTCAGTAAAAGCTCTCTTGCATAAAAATCTGCACGCTCAGGAACCTCAAGCTCTTCGATATGCAGCTGATTCAGTATGTATCCTTTTTTTGTTTTTACTCTACAGAGGATTTCTGCTCCCACGATACAGTTATCATAAGTATTAATAACAGGCTGAAGGAAAGGCGTAACATCCATTTCACAATTGTAAGAACATTTCTTTTCAAGTGTATCATTCATTATCAGCATGTTTCATACCCTTCTTTTATCTGTATCGCAGTGTTTATCCTTACTTTCGTTTGCTTCAGCGTGTCCGTCTGCAATGAAACAATCATAACTCTGACTTCTAATTTTTTATATAATATATTGCAAAATATATAAATATCAGATGATTCATCTGAGTATATGTGCAATATTAATTTTTTTATTCTTTTATATAGAAATAAGGCTCATCATTGAGAGAGTTTTACGAACTATCAGAATGTATATAAAACATTCATGTCGGAAGGACAATTCTAAATTTTGATATGATAGTTATTGTAAATAACAAAACACCATCATATTCGCGTGACAGATATGTTTAATATGCTAAAATCTGCGCCAAAATCAGTTTCACTATTTCATACAGGTAAAAGTTCCGCAGGTAAGACCTGAAGGATAAGGACGGGTTATGCTCTATATTTTCAATGAGAATATTGTTTATGATGACGCTCAGTGTTCTTTAACTAACTGTAAGAGTTATGACTCGATCCTTCTTCCAGCAACGGCCTCAAGGTTGCTGTCGTTATTTATCAGATATCAGGGGTCAACTTTAACCCGTGAAGAAATTCTCAATTGCGTATGGGATGAGTACGGTTATAAAGCGTCCAACAATACACTTACACAATATGTATCGTTGATTAGAAAAAATTTTCAGTTACTTGGTGAAACAGCCGATATCATCATCACTATTCCACGTACCGGTTTTGTGATGAACAAAGATGTAGAAGTGAAAATGATCGAACCCGGAGCAGAAAAACAAGACCTGTTGCTTCCGGATACCCGTTTATTCAGTGATGATTTTCTACCTGACACGGTCGAACAGGGGATGTCTCTTACAGAGACTAATAAAGATACAGGCACTGAAGAGGACAGTACGACTTCCATTACAAAAAACAGTAAAAGATTAGTATGGTTTCATGGCCTTAATGCATTGTCATTAATCATGTTCTTACTTATTTGTTATCATATTCAGCTTAAAACTAATGAGATGAAAGTATCCAGGGTATACCAGGTCGGTACGATTGACAGCTGCCCTGTATATATGTTTTTCAGAAGTGCGCATGAACTGCTCCCCGTGAGACTCACCTTAACTGAAAAGATAGCCAGAGAATCAATACCTTGCCTCCCAGGAAGCTTTTATATCTCTCAGCAGGAAGACAGCCTGATTTTTGATGAAGCAGGACGTTTATTCATCAGCAGATGCAGTTATCAGGCTGGCAACAAGAAAAAGTTATCCAGTTGCAAGAGCGTATATAGCCATGAATAAAAAATATAAATTATTAACAATTACTTTATTTGTGTTTTTCTCAGGCATCCTTGTCACTATCAGTAACATGACTAAAAGTGGCAACATTAACTGTTCTGGAACCTTACAAATGAACTCACCGGGCGATCAAGAGTATCTCTTTAATGGAACCATCAGTGTGGTAATACGACCGGGTACTGAAAGTATTATCAGTATCTTTGGTACTTCGGTATCAGCAAGACAGCCTTCCCCTATCAATACGCATCTCGTTAATCGGGATATAACATTCACGGTCCTGAGCAGAAACAAAAGCGATTTTTACCTGAGTGATATGAAGACAACAGCTCACCCCGGGGACAGCATGACCGAGACAGAGGCCTCTGGGCTGCTTTTCGATATGTTTGATCTGGAAAACAACAGGCTCACCGTTCGAAGATATCTCAATACCTTTGTTTTTGGCGATGTTCCTCTTCCTTTATTTATTTGTGTGAAAAAAAGATAAAATTTTATAACCCTTTAATCGGTTTAATATGAAATAAGGTGATTTTCGGATGACCATCTTAACGTTGGTGATATGCACATCTCAGGGCAGAGTTCAAACCAGAATACGGTCAACTGGTTCTGCTCCATAACTTTGCGGTACGACGTAACGTATGTCTGAGATGAATACACTGTGCATATCTTACCGTTATTCTCGACCTGTTCACAACAGAACGGATGGCAAACCAGGCGGGGAGACAAACCAAAGTGATTAGGCGTTTAAATAGAACTTCAGATTGCAACCAAACGAATCCGAAAAGAGATAGCGGGAGAATTTGAAATGGTGCCGATAATAGGAGTCGAACCTACGACCTTCGCATTACGAATGCGCTGCTCTACCAACTGAGCTATATCGGCCCTGAGAGACCGGTTACGAGCGTAACCACGGGGCAAAAGAGTAGATCTAACCGGGTGATGCGTCAATGCCCTTTTGAATCAAACGGCTATTTTTGCATCACCCGAGATTATTTACGCACGAATGGTATCATCACCGAAGCCGATCCACTTGTAGGTGGTCAGCGCTTCCAGCCCCATCGGACCGCGGGCATGCAGCTTCTGAGTGCTCACAGCCACCTCCGCGCCAAGACCAAACTGGCCGCCGTCGGTGAAGCGCGTCGAGGCATTCACGTAAACCGCAGACGAATCCACTTCATTCACAAAACGATCGGCATTGCGCAGGGTGCGCGTCAGGATCGCATCAGAATGCTGGGTTCCGTGTTCACGAATGTGCGCAATAGCATCATCGAGATCCGCAACTACCTTCACGTTCAGATCCAGCGACAAATACTCATCGTCGTACTGCTCCGCGTTAACCGGAACGACCTTTGCCGGACCGTCTTTCAGCAGGGCGAGAGCCTTCTCGTCCGCATGCAGCGTAACGCCACTTTCCGCCATCTGCTTGCTCAGCGCTGGCAGGAAGGTACTGGCGATGCCCTGATGCACCAGCAGCGTTTCCACCGTATTGCAGGTGCTTGGACGCTGAGTTTTAGCGTTGACGATAATCTTCAGCGCAGGTTCGATCTCCGCGGTGTCATCCACCACGATATGGCATACGCCGATACCGCCGGTAATGACCGGAATGGTGGAATGCTCACGGCACAGCTTGTGCAGGCCCGCGCCGCCGCGTGGGATGAGCATGTCGATGTATTTGTCCATGCGCAGCATCTCGTTGACCAGCGCGCGGTCAGGGCTTTCAATCGCCTGCACGGCAGCCGCCGGTAAGCCGCACTCTTCCAGCGCCTGCTGAATGACGTTCACCGTGGCGGCGTTGGTGCGCCAGGTCTCTTTCCCGCCACGCAGGATAGCGGCGTTACCGGTTTTCAGGCACAGGGAGGCAACATCCACCGTCACGTTTGGACGCGCTTCGTAAATCACACCGATGACGCCGAGTGGCACACGACGACGCTCAAGGCGTAACCCGCTGTCGAGCACCCCACCGTCAATCACCTGCCCTACCGGGTCGGCGAGGTTGCACACCTGACGGACGTCATCGGCGATACCTTTCAGACGCGCCGGGGTCAATGCCAGACGGTCGAGCATCGCTTCGCTCAAGCCGTTGCGACGCGCTTCCAGCAGATCCTGCTCGTTGGCGAGCAAAATTTCCTGCGACTGGGATTCCAGATAATCAGCGATTTTTTCCAGCACGCGGTTTTTCTCGCGGCTGGAAAGGAGCGCCAGTTTATACGAGGCGGCTTTCGCAGCTGCGCCCATTTGTTCCAGCATGTTCTGGCTCCTTAACGAATAATCATGTCGTCGCGATGCACGGCAACCGGGCCATATTCATAGCCCAGGATGGCGTCGATCTGCTGGGAATGGTGGCCAGCAATCCGACGCAGCGCGTCGCTGTTATAACGGCTTACGCCATGAGCGATGTCGCGACCTTCAAGGTTACGGATTCGGATCACTTCACCACGCGAGAAGTTGCCTGTCACGCTTTTAATTCCTTTTGGAAGCAACGAGCTTCCTCTTTCCAGAATAGCGGCGGTCGCGCCTTCATCCACGGTCAATTCACCAGCCGGGGGCGCGCCAAAGATCCAGCGTTTGCGGTTTTCCAGCGGGGACGCCTGGGCGTGGAAGCGTGTGCCCACAGAGATGCCTTCCATCACATCACCTATCACGCCCGGACGGCTGCCCGCGGCAATGATGGTGTCGATACCGGCCCGGCACGCCACGTCCGCAGCCTGGAGCTTGGTGCCCATACCGCCTGTCCCAAGACCAGAAACGCTGTCTCCCGCAATGGCACGCAGCGCATCGTCAATGCCGTGAACGTCTTTGATCAGTTCTGCCTGTGGATTGGAACGCGGGTCAGCGGTAAACAGCCCCTGCTGATCGGTCAGAAGCAGCAGCTTATCGGCCCCTGCCAGGATCGCCGCCAGCGCAGAGAGGTTATCGTTGTCGCCTACTTTGATTTCAGCGGTGGCAACAGCGTCGTTTTCGTTGATGACCGGAACGATATGGTTATCCAGCAGCGCGCGCAGCGTATCGCGGGCGTTCAGGAAACGTTCCCTGTCTTCCATATCCGCACGCGTCAGCAGCATCTGCCCGACGTGAATGCCATAAATGGAGAACAGTTGTTCCCAGAGCTGTATGAGTCGGCTTTGTCCTACGGCGGCCAGCAGCTGTTTGGAGGCGATCGTCGCGGGGAGTTCGGGGTAGCCCAGGTGTTCACGCCCGGCGGCAATCGCCCCGGAGGTCACAATCACAATACGATGCCCTGCGGCATGCAACTGAGCGCACTGACGTACAAGCTCAACGATATGGGCACGATTAAGGCGGCGCGATCCGCCTGTTAACACACTGGTACCGAGTTTTACCACCAGCGTCTGGCTGTCACTCATGATTCTCTGCCGTTCAACAATAAGGGAAAATGATGTCAGTCAGACGTTTTAACAGGTGTCAGCCCCGTTGCCAACTGCCTTAGCACATCACCCGTCACTTTGTTGCGCGGGATCAGGAAGCGTAGCGGCAGATTTTGACAATTTTATTACCGAAAAATTAAAACATACTTTTTTAGACATATTCTTACTTTGTCATAAAACGTTCACCCACTAACGATAAAACCCTTCCTGTTTTTCACGGGGTAATAAGTTGAATCTTATTGCTCAGCGAATATTAGCGCGTTTTTATAAAATCAGGATTGAAAATGAAAAAGAGCACTCTGGCATTAGTGGTAATGGGCGTAGTTGCATCCACATCTGTTCACGCAGCAGAAGTTTATAATAAAAACGGTAATAAACTGGACGTGTACGGCAAAGTAAAAGCAATGCACTACCTCAGTGATGATGACGCGAAGGATGGTGACCAGACTTACGTTCGTTTTGGCTTTAAGGGTGAAACGCAGATTAACGATCAGCTGACGGGCTACGGACGTTGGGAAGCAGAGTTCGCGGGTAACAAAGCAGAAAGCGACTCTTCTCAAAAAACGCGCCTGGCATTTGCGGGTATTAAACTGAAAGATTTTGGTTCTTTTGATTACGGTCGTAACCTGGGTGCGCTGTATGACGTCGCCGCATACACCGATATGTTCCCGGAGTTCGGCGGTGACGGCCTGGCGCAGACCGATAACTTCATGACGAAACGCGCTTCCGGTCTGGCTACATACCGTAATACCGATTTCTTTGGCATGGTTGACGGTCTTAATATGACCCTGCAATACCAGGGTAAAAATGAAAACCGCGACGTGAAGAAGCAAAACGGCGACGGCTTCGGTACCTCCCTGAGCTATGACTTTGGCGGCAGCGATTTCTCTGTGATTGGTGCGTATGCCAACTCCGATCGCACCAATGAGCAAAACCTTCAGGCACGCGGCGAAGGTAAAAAAGCAGAAGGCTGGGCGACCGGTCTGAAATATGATGCCAACGATATATATCTGGCCACTCTCTATTCTGAAACCCGCAATATGGCCCCTATTTCCGGTGGTTTTGCAAATAAAGCGCAAAACTTCGAAGTGGTTGCGCAATATCAGTTTGACTTTGGTCTGCGCCCATCTCTGGGTTACGTGCAGTCTAAAGGCAAAGATATCGAAGGCATCGGCGATGAAGATATCGTGAAATACATCGATGTAGGTGTGACCTATTATTTCAACAAAAACATGTCTGCGTTTGTTGATTATAAAATCAACCAGATCGATGACGATAATAAACTGGGCGTAAGCAGCGATGATATCGTTGCGCTGGGCATGACCTACCAGTTCTGATGTTGTGGTAATAAAAAAACCGGCGCTGAGCCGGTTTTTTTGTGCCCGGTGACGCTGTGCTTACCGGACCTGGGGAGTAATACGTTTTTAGGCCGGGTAAGGCGTAGCCGCCACCCGGCGCTGTGACATCATCAGGCTCTCAGTTTCACCGCTTCGCTGGAAAAATCGTCCGCAGGCTCCAGCTTCAGATCCAGCGTTGCCAGCAGGTCGCGAGCTCTGCCGTGAAATTCTTTTAGCGTATGCTCCAGGCGATCGATCACTTCCTGATCTTTGATGCTCGTCGCCTGCCAGTGCCCGTCTTTATTAAACAGGCCAAACTGATAGCTATAGGTAAAACGGTTTTCCTGTGCTTCCATTTCCATCCACCAGCCCCAGAACTCACGTTTTTCGGGTGCAGGCTTCACGTTGACGCAAACAGCCAGGCAGTCGAAAAAAAAGCGATTCTCTTCACACTGCTCTTCTCGAATATACGGGCCAAGAGCCATGAACTTCTTAATCAGTCTACTTTTCGGGTGTCCACTCGGTAACGTCATTGCGATCTCCTTTTGTGAAGCACTGTTTTACCAAACCAACGAAATTTAGCAAACTATTAACACAATCTCTGCGTGATCCAGCGTGTGATCTCTTTAAGCGCTTTGTCAAAATTTTGGTACACCGGGCTGAAGGGTACCTCCAGCAATTTGCCATCCGAAGATGACGAGGTGATTAAGCGTGACTCCTCTTCCGGGCTAAATGGATCGTTCTTCCAGAAACCGGACATCATCGGGGTTGGGCAACGGCGGCCCAGCAAGCCCTGCGTTTTTAATGAATACCGATTAAGTTCAATGCGTAACGCTTCATCTGAAGCATCATGCATGCCAAGTCGGCTCGCCAGCACGTCCAGATACATTTCAGGAACGCTACCCTGACGCGCAGGATCGCTTAACAGTGCATGCACTACCGGGCCAAGACAGGCGACGGCCTTCAGGCGGGAAGATTCAAGGTAGGCCAGCCGTACCGCGACGTTAGCGCCAAAGCGGAAGCCAAACGCACCTACCCGGGTATGGTCAACCCAGGGGATATTCTCCAGCGCTTTTAATGCATGCTGGTGCAGCAGGCTGGAGTCTTGCGTAAGTTTCCATTTGGATGAAAAACCAATTGATGGCATATCGAGCGTCAGCATGGCGATCCCGTTTGGGGCAAAGTAGCGCTCATACAGGCTGTAATAATCAATTTGTAACGAATCCAGGCCGCCGCACATCAGAACCGTCGGGAACGGGCCTTCCCCCTCCGGCATATGCAGGAATCCAGTCACCGGGCTACCGCCGGGAATGGCGAACTCAATTTCACGCATCCGGCCAGGCAGCCGCTGGGCGGCCTCTTCATAAGCCCGGTTTGCCAGCGCCTGGGCCTGCTCCGCCAGTTCGTCTCCTTTCAGATGCGGGTATGCAGCGATGCTGTAAAGGTTTGCCGCATGCAGCCAGTGTTTGCCGCTGAGAGTGGCATCTTCTTCCTGGCTCGCTTTTTGCTGCCAGAGCATGGCCTGCTTTGACCATTCGTAGATCCAGTTCCCGCCACGGTAGCCCACCACCGTGTCGTAGAGATCGCTGTCGGTGCGCTCAGACTCGCTCATCACGATACGCGCCTGCACGTCGAGGATTTCGCGCGGGTCGATACCGCGCCAGATCCACATCAGGCGATTAATCATGCGGTACCAGTGGGGCACGTTTTTACCATCTAACGCTGACTGTACAGCAGGCATGGTCCCCGGATTAAACCGACGCACCAGCGTCGAGGTTTCAGGGTGCTTGAAACGGGGTTTGAAAAGAGTTTCGGTGAGATTCGCCTGCGCCATTGCGTTGCCTCCATGGATACATCACTTGGAGACCATTGTAACGCGTGGCAGGGTAAAAAGAACAACGCCCGGCATAACCGGGCGTGTAAAGTTACGTACTGAAATTAACGTCCAGAGATAGGCGGTACGAAGACCACGCCCATATCCCATGGCTGTTCAATCCAGGTATCCTGAGGGATATCAATGACGTAATCATCAACCAGGGGACGACCCGCTGGTTTCGCGAAGATAGTGACGAAGTGCGCTTTTGGATACATTTCGCGGATAGCCACAGCGGTACCGCCGGTGTCCACCAGATCGTCGATAACGATAAAGCCTTCACCGTCGCCTTCCGCGCGCTTCAGCACTTTCAGCTCACGCTGGTTATCGTGGTCATAGCTGGAGATACATACGGTATCGACATGACGAATACCCAGCTCACGTGCCAGCAGCGCCCCCGGTACCAGACCGCCACGGCTGACGGCAATAATGCCTTTCCACTGTTCGGAAGGCATCAGACGCGCAGCCAGTTTGCGTGCGTGAATCTGCAACATGTCCCAGGTGACGACGTATTTTTCGCTCATGTGAAGTGTCCCAGCCTGTTTATATACGGCTTAAAAAAATGAGGGTGAACCAGGTTGCGCGAGATTATAGAGATCTGACGCACTAAAAACCAGTGTTACGCGCCATGAGCCTGAGTTTTTACATGCTTAATGCTACCAGCCACGGGAGAAAGTGGTATTCTCAGATGCATCTCGCAAGCCCGTCTTGTGGTAACGATTAACCTGCTAACCCAGTGACCTGCAACATTGTTTTGCAGCGCAACGACAAGGAGACCTATCGTGTCTGAACTGTCTCAATTATCTCCACAGCCGCTGTGGGATATTTTTGCCAAAATCTGCTCTATTCCGCACCCTTCCTATCACGAAGAACAGCTTGCCGAACATATTATGGGCTGGGCAAAGGAAAAAGGTCTGCACGCTGAGCGTGACCAGGTTGGCAATATTCTCATCCGCAAACCTGCCACCGCAGGTATGGAAAACCGTAAGCCAGTGGTATTGCAGGCGCACCTGGACATGGTTCCGCAGAAAAACAACGACACCGTTCACGACTTCACAAAAGACCCGATTCAGCCGTACATCGACGGTGAGTGGGTGAAGGCGCGCGGCACGACCCTGGGCGCAGATAACGGTATTGGTATGGCTTCCGCGCTGGCCGTGCTGGCTGACGACAGCGTGGAGCACGGTCCGCTGGAAGTGCTGCTGACCATGACTGAAGAAGCGGGCATGGATGGCGCGTTCGGTCTCCAGGCAAACTGGCTGCAAGCGGACATTCTGATCAACACCGACTCCGAAGAAGAAGGTGAGATCTACATGGGCTGCGCGGGCGGGATCGATTTCATCTCTACCCTGCCGCTGTCCCGCGAAGCGATTCCTGCCGGTTTCGAGACCTTTAAGCTGACGCTGAAAGGGCTGAAAGGCGGTCACTCCGGCGGTGATATTCACCTGGGCCTGGGCAACGCCAACAAACTGCTGGCGCGTTTCCTGGCGGGCCATGCCGCTGAACTGGATCTGCGTCTGGTGGACTTCAACGGCGGCACTCTGCGTAACGCGATCCCTCGCGAAGCCTTCGCGACCGTGGCGGTGCCTGCGGCGAAAGCGGAAGAGCTGAAAAACCTCTCCAGCCTGTATCTGGATATCCTGAAAAACGAGCTGTCTGAGAAAGAGAAAAACCTGACGGTGGTACTGGAGTCCGTTACAACGGATAAAGCCGCGCTGACCGCACAGTCTCGTGACACGTTCGTCCAGTTGCTGAACGCAACGCCAAACGGCGTGATCCGCAATTCTGACGTTGCAAAAGGCGTGGTTGAAACCTCCCTGAACGTGGGCGTAGTGACCATGGGCGACGACAGCGCAGAGATCATTTGCCTGATCCGTTCCCTGATCGACAGCGGTAAAGAGTACGTTGTGAGCATGCTGGAATCTCTGGGTACCCTGGCGGGCGCGAAAACGTCTGCAAAAGGCAGCTACCCGGGCTGGCAGCCGGATGCAAGTTCTCCGGTCATGGCACTGGTGCGTGAAACTTATCAGAGACTGTTCAACAGCACCCCGAACATTCAGGTTATTCACGCGGGTCTGGAATGTGGTCTGTTCAAGAAACCGTATCCGGATATGGACATGGTCTCCATCGGGCCGACCATCACGGGGCCACACTCCCCGGATGAGCAGGTTCACATTGAAAGTGTCGGTCACTACTGGACGCTGCTGACTGAGCTGCTGAAAGCAATCCCTGTTAAGTAATAAGCCGTTTGATGCCCGGTGGCGCTTCGCTTACCGGGCCTACGATTAGCCTAATCTACAGTCCCAGCACCAGCTGACGCTCCAGCTGCGGATCCAGCAATGTGACGTGCAGCCCCACCAGCCTTACCCCTCGTCCGCCCCGCCGCTCTTCCCATGCCTTTTTTGCCGTCGCAATAAGATCCTCTTTGTTGAGGCGTGGCCAGACGTGTTCCTGCGTCGTCTGCTGAAAATCGTTAAATTTCAGTTTGATGCCCTGCCGGGCAATAAGCAGATCTGGTTTGACCTTCAGTAAGCGTCGTTCAAGCTCAGGATAGAGTTGTTCCGTAATAATGGTTTCACACTCTGCCCAGTCATGGATATCTTCGCTCAGCGTGCGTTCAACGCCGACCGATTTACGCAGCCGTTCGTTGTTCACATCCCGGTCATCAATGCCCTGACTGCGTTCCCACAGTACGCGGCCAAACTTACCAAAACGCTTAAGCAGCAGCGCCAGATCGCTGCGCTGAACGTCTTCACAGGTGCGTAGCCCCATATTTTCCAGCTTCGCGGCGGAGACTTTACCCACACCGGGGATTTTGCTGAGCGGCAGCGTCTTTAAAAACGCCGGAACCTCTTCCGGGGTGATGACGTACTGGCCGTTGGGCTTATTTAAATCGGAGGCGATTTTGGCGAGAAATTTTATCGGCGCGACGCCTGCCGATGCCGTCAGGTTCAGCTCGTTAAAAATAGTCTGGCGGATCTCCTGCGCCATCAGGGTGGCGGAGCCGTGGCAGTGCACGCTGTGGGTGACATCCAGATAGGCTTCATCCAGCGATAACGGTTCAATCAGAGAGGTGTAGCGGGAGAAGATCTCCCGAATGTGGTTCGATGCTTCTTTATAGGCATCAAAACGTCCGGGCAAAAGAGTGAGATGCGGGCACAGTTTCAGCGCCATCGCTGTCGGCATGGCGCTGCGCACACCGTATTTGCGAGCAGGATAGTTGGCGGTGCTGATGACACCGCGCTGAACCCGGCTGCCGCCAATGGCGATGGGAATATCCCGCAGCGCCGGGTTGTCACGCATCTCCACTGCGGCAAAAAAGCAGTCCATATCGACATGGATTATTTTGCGCATAGTAAGCCCTCACTCATTACTGGATAAGTATACAGTAAACAAATGAGGGTTGAGAAGTATGCGTGGGAATTGTCGGGTGGCGGCGTTGCCTTACCCGACATACAAAACTAAATAATGCGTTGCTGCTCGCGAGCCATCCGTTTTTTTCGCGCATCGCACGGTTCCGGACAATCGCACACTTTTTCCATTCCGATGGAAGATATACCTCCACAGCTGCCCTGGATGCTTTTACGCTTGATGATCCAGCCTAAGGACATCCCGAATATCACCAGTACAAACACCGCAAAGGTCGCCAGAAAGGTCAGCATAATCAGCCTCCGAAATCATCGAGCATGATGTTCTCATCTTCCACGCCAAGATCTTTTAGCATCTTAATCACGGCAGCGTTCATCATTGGCGGGCCACACATATAAAACTCGCAATCTTCCGGTGCCGGGTGCTGTTTGAGGTAATTTTCATACAGCACGTTGTGGATGAAGCCCGTATAACCTGTCCAGTTATCTTCCGGCTGCGGATCGGATAACGCCACATGGAAGGTAAAGTTAGGGTTATCACGTGCCAGTTGTTCAAACTCATCGTCATAGAACATTTCGCGCAGTGAACGCGCCCCGTACCAGAAGCTGATCTTGCGCTTGCTGCCAAGGCGTTTGAGCTGGTCAAAGATATGCGAACGCATCGGCGCCATACCCGCACCGCCGCCGATAAAGACCATTTCCGCGTCGGTGTCTTTGGCAAAGAATTCGCCGAACGGGCCGGAAATCGTCACTTTGTCACCAGGCTTGAGGGACCAGATATAGGACGACATGACGCCAGGGGGTGCATCAGGCACATTCGGCGGCGGCGTGGCGATTCGCACGTTGAGCATAATAATGCCCTTCTCTTCCGGATAGTTAGCCATGGAATAAGCGCGAAGCGCGGGCTCTTTTACTTCGGAAACAAAGCGGAAGAGGTTAAATTTATCCCAGTCGGCCCGGTACTCCTCGGGCACGTCGAAGTCAGCATACGCCACGGTGTGTGCCGGACAATCAATCTGGATATACCCACCCGCACGGAACGGGACGCTCTCCCCTTCAGGAACGCGCAGCTTGAGCTCTTTAATGAACGTGGCTTTGTTATCGTTAGAGATAACTTCGCACTCCCATTTTTTCACGCCGAAGATCTCCTCCGGCAGCTCAATCTTCATGTTCTGGCGCACAGCGACCTGACACGCCAGACGGCAGCCCTCTTTCGCTTCACGCTTCGTGATATGCGACAGTTCTGTTGGCAGAATATCCCCGCCACCCTCTTTCACCTTCACACGGCACTGTCCACAGGAGCCACCGCCGCCACAGGCAGACGAGACAAAAATCCCGTTGCCGGAGAGCGTATTAAGCAGCTTATCCCCTGCCGGGGTACGGATCTGATTCTGCGGATCGTCATTGATATCAATGATCACATCCCCGGAATTCACCAGCTTCGCACGCGCTGCCAGGATCAGCCCTGACAGCACCAGTACTATCAGCGTGAACATCACCACGCCAAGAATAATTTCCATCTTTTAGCCCTTATAGCTGCACACCGGAGAAGGACATAAAGCCCAACGCCATCAGGCCGGTGGTGATAAAGGTGATCCCTAAGCCACGAAGCCCCGCAGGTACGTTGGCATATTTCATTTTTTCACGGATCCCCGCCATGGTGACAATCGCCAGCATCCAGCCGATACCGGAACCGAAACCATACACAACCGATTCACTGAAGTTGTAATCGCGCTGAACCATAAATGAGACGCCGCCGAAAATGGCGCAGTTCACCGCGATTAGCGGCAGGAAGATCCCCAGTGCGTTGTACAGCGACGGGAAGTATTTATCGAGGATCATCTCCAGGATCTGAACAAGCGCCGCAATCACCCCGATAAAGGTGATGAAGTTCAGGAAGCTAAGATCAACGCCCTCCACCAGCGCGCCATCACGAAGCACGAAGTTGAACACCAGGTTGTTAATCGGAACGGAAAGCCCCAGCACAACAGTGACCGCCACACCCAGACCGAATGCCGTCGATACCTTCTTAGAAACAGCAAGGAACGTACACATGCCCAGGAAGAAAGCGAGCGCCATGTTTTCAACAAACACCGCGCGCACAAATAAACTCAGGTAATGAGCCATCGTCGGTTACTCCTTTTCCTGCTGTTCAGGCTTCAGCGTACGAATCAGCCAGATCAGCAAACCGATAATGAAAAATGCGCTTGGTGCCAGCAGGAACAAACCGTTCGGCAGATACCAGCCGCCGTTCTGTACCGTATCCAGCACCGAGATGCCAAACAGTTTGCCGCTGCCAATAAGTTCGCGCAGGAAACCAACCGTCAACAGGATCACGCCATAACCCAGCCCGTTGCCGATACCGTCCATAAAGCTCGCCAGTGGCGGCATTTTCATCGCATAGGCTTCAGCGCGCCCCATCACGATACAGTTGGTGATAATCAGGCCGACAAACACCGAAAGCTGCTTCGAGGTTTCATAAGCGAAGGCGCGCAGAAGCTGATCAACCACGATCACCAGCGAGGCGATGATCGCCATCTGGACAATGATCCTCACGCTGTTGGGTATGTGGTGGCGGATCATTGAGATAAACATGCTGGAAAACGCTGTCACCAGCGTTACCGCCAGCGTCATGACCACCGCCGTTTCCAGCTTGGTGGTTACCGCCAGAGCCGAGCATACGCCCAGCACCTGAAGCGTTATCGGGTTATTGGCTAAAAGTGGACCAATCAGCACCTTTTTAACTTCTTTCAGTTCACCCGTATCAGCCATTGTTCAGCGCTCCTTCACGTACATTCTTCAGGAAGGGACCAAAGCCCAGTTCACCCATCCAGAAATCAAAGCTGTGCTGCACCCCATTAGAGGTGAGCGTGGCGCCGGAAAGGCCATCAACGGCAAATTCATCACCAGGACGCGCTCCTCCTTTCACCACCTTCAGCGCAGGCTGGCCGTTGTCATCGAGCACTTTTTTACCGACAAACTGTGCCCGCCAGTTAGGGTTCTCAACTTCGCCCCCCAGCCCTGGTGTTTCGCCCTGATCGTAATATGTAATGCCTTTGACCGTACGGCCATCGGTATCCAGCGCCACAAAGGCGTACATCATTGACCATAAACCGTTGCCATAGATGGGCAACACGATTTCCTGGATGCGCTTTTGCTCGTCGCGGACGAGGTAAATCTCCGCGACATTGCTGCGGCGCTTAATGCCTGCCGGATCCTGCGAGGCGTCAAGCATGGTGCTCATCTGCGGATCTTTTAGCGCCAGCGCCTGGTTATATTTCGCCGGGTCTTTATCCATTAACTCCCCGGTTTTTAAATCCACCAGCCGTGCGGTAATGCGTTCGGCAAACACCGCTGCGACGTCATCCTTCGTCATGCCTTCCTGCATCAGCCCGGCAACGGCAAGGATGTTACGCTGTTTATCCAGCGCACGTTGCTCCTGCTGTAGCGGTTTCAACCCAACGGCAGAACCGGCCACGACAATGGAACAGACCAGACACAGTACCAGCACCACCAGCAGCGTTTTGCTGATACTGTCGTTATTTTTGATCTCAGCCACGCGCCTTCCTCCGCTTAATGTTGGCGCGCACGACCAGGTAGTCGAACAGCGGCGCAAACAGATTGGCAAACAGAATGGCCAACATCATCCCTTCCGGATAGGCCGGGTTGACCACGCGAATCAGTACACACATCACCCCAATGAGCGCGCCGTAGCACCATTTTCCTCTGTCGGTAAACGAAGCCGAGACCGGATCGGTGGCCATGAACATCATGCCAAACGCAAAGCCTCCCAGCACGAGGTGCCAGTACCACGGCATGGAGAACATCGGGTTAGTGTCTGAACCAATGAAATTGAAAAGCGTGGCGGTGAGGACCATCCCAAGCATGACGCCAGCGACAATGCGCCAGGACGCCACGCGGCCAAAGAGGATGATGGCTCCGCCGATCAAAATCATCAGGGTAGACACTTCACCGATGGAGCCTGGAATATTGCCAATAAACGCATCAAACCAGGTGACAGGCTGTCCGGTTGCATTGTTAACCAGCGTTTCGCCGCCACCTGCCGCCCACTGTGAAAGTGGCGTCGCGCCGGAGAATCCGTCTGCTGCCGTCCACACCAGGTCGCCCGAGATTTGCGCCGGATAAGCAAAGAACAGGAACGCGCGCCCTGCCAGTGCCGGGTTGAGGAAGTTGCGTCCGGTCCCGCCGAAGATCTCCTTGGCAATCACCACGCCAAAGCTGATCCCCATCGCCGCCTGCCAGAGCGGCAGCGTTGGCGGAACAATCAGCGCAAACAGAATAGAGGTAACAAAGAAGCCTTCGTTTATCTCATGTTTGCGAATAATAGCGAACAGAACCTCCCAGAAACCGCCCACAATAAAGACAGTCATATAGATGGGGAGGAAGAAGACAGCGCCCAGCGTCATCATGCTGATCCAGCCTGCATCTGCCGCAAAGCTCACCCCCAGCGACTGCGCCAGACGATAGTGCCAGTCAGACTGAATCACCTGCGCCAGCTGCTCTGCATCGTACATATGGTGCAGCGCCGGAATAGTCTGCAACCCAACGTTATACATCCCCCAGAACATGGCCGGGAAGACCGCAAACCAGACCAGAATCATCATTCGCTTGAGGTCGATGGCGTCGCGAACGTGCGCCGCGCCTTTCGTCACCAGACCCGGGGTGTAGAAAATGGTCGTTGTCGCTTCATACAGCGGGTAGTACTTTTTGAGCTTCCCTTCGGTAAAGTGCGGCTCAATTTTTTCAAAGAGGTGTTTTAAGCCCATGGTTATCCTTCCTGCTCAATGCGGGTTAACACCTCGCGCAATACGGGTCCATATTCGTATTTACCTGGACACACATAGGTACACAGCGCCAGATCTTCTTCGTCCAGCTCCAGACAGCCCAGCGCCTGGGCACCGTCGGTATCGCCGGCCAGCAGATCGCGCAGCAGCACAGTGGGCAGAATATCCAGCGGCATCACGCGTTCGTAGTTGCCAATCGGGACCATGGCGCGCTCACCGCCGTTGGTGCTGGTGGAGAAGTTAAACAGCTTACGACGCAAAAAGTGGCCGAGCGTGGTACGGGTTACCGAGTATTTTTCCGCGCCAGGCAGCACCCAGCCGAACAGCTCTTTCTCGCGCCCTTCAAGCACCACGCTCACCTGAAGATGGAAACGACCCAGCCAGGCCATCGGGCCTGTCGCGTGTCTGCCGCTCAGCACCGAACCGGAAATAATGCGGTTTTCACCTTCTTTCGTTTCGCCAGCCAACAGCGCCGTCAGGTCTGCCCCAAGCAGCGTGCGAACCAGACGCGGTTGGGTTGCCTGAGGGCCGCCGATGGCAATAATGCGTTCTGCGCACAGCTCACCCGTGGTGAAGAGCTTACCGATAGCGATCACGTCCTGATAATTAAGATGCCAGACCTGTTTCGTCAGGCTTACCGGCTCCAGGAAATGAATATGCGTTCCCACCAGCCCGGCCGGATGCGGGCCGGCAAATTCATTAAAGGCGACCTGCCCTTGCGGATGCCCGCCCAGCTTACCGCCGCTGGCCTGGCAGACATGCACTTTGCCCGGCGTCAGGCGCGTTAACACGGTGAGGCCGGCATCGAAAGCTTTGCGTTCCGCCAGGATAAGAGGCTGCGGATCCGCGCTGAGCGGGTTGGTGTCGATGGCCGTAACGAAGATAGCGGCTGGCACAGTGCCAGGTACGGGCGTTTTGCTATAGGGACGCGTGCGAAGCGCCGTCCACAGTCCTGACTCCAGCAGTTGCGTCTGCACCGCGTCGTGGCTGAGGGTAGCGAGATCGGCGGCGTCAAAACGCGCAAACTCGCGTTTCTCATCGCCTTCAATTTGAATAACTACCGATTGCAGAACGCGACGCTCACCACGATGGATGGCGACAACGGTGCCGCTGGCTGGGGCTGTAAACATAACGCCAGGATTTTTTTTATCCTCGAAGAGTGCCTGGCCTTTTATTACACGATCGCCTTCCTGTACCAGCATCGCGGGGCGCATGCCCACGTAATCATCACCCACAATAGCGACATGATGAATACTGGCGCCGGTCGTTACGTGCTGTTCAGGCACGCCAGAGATTGGCAGATCGAGTCCTTTTCTGATTCTAAACATGTGGTTAGCAGGTATCCATGAACAACAATCCAGAGAGGCCGGAGTGTACCATTTTCGGCCCTGCCAAGGGCAGTAAATCCGCCGTCTGGCGCGCCGAAATGCGAGCTATTGCGCAAAGTTCCTGGAGTCAGGACAATATGAATGGGTTATAAAGTAAAACTAATTTGTAAACGCAAAGGTTGGCTCTTGCGAAAATCTCCATCGGTGCTAATGTGAGCGCTCCTGTCCAGATTAGTCTGATTTCGGGTGTCTTTTGCCGTTCTGGCAAGTTGGTCATTGTTTTATCAAGGAACCAGTAGTATGCGTAAAATCGCATTGTTCATTGCGATGCTTCTGATACCGTGCATGTCGTTTGCCGGGCTGCTTGGCAGTAATAGTTCAACGACGCCGGTCAGCAAAGAGTATAAACAGCAGTTGATGGGATCCCCTGTTTATATTCAAATCTTCAAGGAAGAGCGCACACTCGATCTGTTTGTCAAAATGGGCGAGACGTATCAACTGCTCGATAGCTACAAAATCTGTAACTATTCTGGCGGACTGGGGCCGAAACAGCGCCAGGGTGACTTCAAAAGTCCGGAAGGGTTTTACAACGTTCAGCGTAACCAGCTAAAACCGGACAGCCGCTTCTATAAAGCGATTAACATCGGTTTCCCCAATGCCTTCGACCGTGCGCACGGTTACGAAGGGAAATATCTGATGATCCACGGCGCCTGCGTGTCTGTCGGCTGTTATGCGATGACGGATTCCGGCATTGATGAAATCTTCCAGTTTGTCACGGGCGCACTGGTCTTCGGCCAGCCGAATGTTCAGGTCAGCATCTATCCGTTCCGTATGACGGATGCCAACATGGCGCGCCATAAGTACTCTGTTTACACAGATTTCTGGAAACAGCTAAAACCGGGTTATGACTACTTCGAGCAGACCCATAAGCCGCCGGTGGTGTCCATCGTCAATGGCCGTTACGTGGTGAGTAAACCGCTCAGCCATGAAGTGGTTCAGCCTCAGCTGGCGTCAAATTACGCGGTCCCCGAGACAAAATAGCGCCCACTCGCCTGGCATGATCTTTTGCCAGGTTTCATTGCCCGTCAGCGGCTGCGTTGCAATGACAGTGACCACATCGTTCGGTGTGGTCTCCTTCTGAAAATCAATTTCCACATCCTGATCGAGCAGCGTGGCGACGCCAAACGGCGCACGTCGGGTGATCCAGAACAGATTCGTCGAGCAGAATGCCATCACGTAGCGTCCGTCAGACAGCAGCATATTAAACACGCCCTTCTCGCGTAACTCAGACGCCAGTGACGCTATGTACTTAAATACTGCGGTCATGTTGCCGGGCGTACGGGGGTAGCGCTCGGTCAGCTTGTGCAGCAGCCAGCAAAATGCTTTTTCGCTGTCCGTTTCACCGACAGGACGAAAATTACCGGTTTCCAGTGATTTATAGCCCGAGAGCTGCCCGTTGTGCGCATAGGTCCAGTTACGTCCCCACAGTTCACGGGTAAACGGATGGGTATTTTCCAGGGCCACTTCGCCGCGATTGGCCTGGCGGATATGGGCGATCACCGAACAGGATTTAATAGGATAGTCCTGCACCAGTCTGGCAATGGGTGAGTTAAAGCTGGGCTGTGGATCTTTAAACGTGCGACATCCTTTGCCTTCGTAGAAGGTAATGCCCCAGCCGTCTTTATGCGGCCCGGTTCCTCCACCGCGCTGAACCAGCCCGGTGAAACTAAAGCAGATATCGGTTGGCACATTGGCGCTCATCCCGAGCAGTTCGCACATAGAACACCTCCACAACAGCGGGGGGCACCGGCGCCCCCCAGCGAAGTCTTACTTAACCATCTCTTTTTCGATCAGTTGGATCAGGATGTGGATCACTTTGATGTGAATTTCCTGAACGCGATCCGCATAACCGAAGTGTGGTACACGGATTTCAATGTCCGCTGTACCGTCCATCTTACCGCCATCTTTCCCGGTCAGGGTGATCACTTTCATGCCCTTCTCACGCGCGGCGGCGATCGCTTTGATCACGTTAGCGGAGTTACCGGACGTGGAGATCCCCAGCAGCACGTCGCCTTCACGGCCTACGGCTTCAACGTAGCGGGAAAAGATATGGTCGTAACCGAAGTCGTTGCCTACACAGGAGATGTGGCTCACGTCGGAAATCGCAATCGCCGGGTAGCCCGGACGGTTTTCGCGATAGCGTCCGGTCAGCTCTTCGGCGAAGTGCATGGCGTCACAGTGGGAACCGCCGTTACCGCAGGAAAGCACTTTACCGCCGGCTTTGAAGCTGTCGGCAAGCAGGACCGCCGCGCGCTGAATAGCGTGAATATTGGCATCATCTTTCAGAAAATTCGCCAGCGTTTCCGCCGCTTCGTTCAGTTCGTTACGAATAAGATCCTGGTACATGAGGATAATCCTTCAGTATTGATGAAATAACACAGTGGAGTGTACCGGATAGCAGTAAAAGCGAGAAGCTAAAGCCATGCGAATCGTCCGGCGTTTTGATTTTTTGTGCCGGCTAAAACGCGAACAATGTGAACCAGGTTGTAATTATTTTGTAAACACATTGCTAAAGGAAATGACATCAACTACAACCATATCATCACAAGTGGTCAGACCTCCTACAAGCAAGGGAGCTTTTCTTTATGATGATTTTGAGCATTTTCGCAACCGTTGTGCTGCTCGGGGTGTTGTTCTATCACCGTGTCAGTTTATTCCTGAGTAGCCTGATTCTTCTGGCCTGGACGGCTGCACTTGGCGTCGTTGGCCTGTGGAATATCTGGGTACTTGTTCCCCTGGCAATCATTTTGCTGCCGTTTAACCTGACGCCGATGCGTAAGTCGATGATCTCCGCGCCGGTGTTCAAGGGATTCCGTAAAGTGATGCCGCCGATGTCGCGCACGGAGAAAGAAGCGATTGATGCGGGCACGACCTGGTGGGAAGGCGATCTGTTCCAGGGCAACCCGGACTGGAAAAAGCTGCACAACTACCCGCAGCCGCGTCTGACCGCCGAAGAACAAGCCTTTATTGACGGCCCGGTGGAAGAAGCCTGCCGCATGGCGAACGATTTTGCCATCACTCACGAAATGGCCGACCTGCCGCCTGAGCTGTGGGCATATCTGAAAGAGCATCGCTTCTTCGCGATGATCATTAAGAAAGAGTACGGCGGTCTGGAATTCTCCGCTTACGCTCAGGCTCGCGTCCTGCAAAAACTGGCGGGTGTTTCCGGGATCCTGGCGATCACCGTTGGCGTGCCAAACTCCTTAGGCCCGGGCGAGCTGTTACAGCATTACGGTACGGAAGAGCAGAAAGATCACTATCTGCCGCGTCTGGCGCGTGGTCAGGAAATTCCGTGCTTCGCGCTGACCAGCCCGGAAGCCGGTTCTGATGCCGGTGCGATCCCGGATACTGGCGTGGTCTGCATGGGCGAATGGCAGGGCGAACAGGTGCTGGGCATGCGCCTGACCTGGAACAAACGTTATATCACCCTGGCGCCTATCGCCACCGTACTCGGTCTGGCGTTCAAACTTTCTGACCCGGAAAAACTGCTGGGCGGTGAAGAAGATCTGGGCATTACCTGTGCGCTGATCCCAACCTCGACCCCGGGGGTTGAAATTGGTCGTCGTCATTTCCCGCTGAACGTACCGTTCCAGAACGGCCCGACTCGCGGTCAGGATATCTTTGTGCCGATTGACTACATCATCGGTGGACCGAAAATGGCCGGTCAGGGCTGGCGTATGCTGGTGGAATGTCTGTCGGTGGGCCGCGGCATTACACTGCCATCGAACTCTACCGGCGGTCTGAAATCGGTGGCGATGGGGATTGGGGCTTACGCGCATATCCGCCGTCAGTTCAAAATCTCCATCGGCAAGATGGAAGGTATCGAAGAGCCGCTGGCGCGTATTGCGGGCAATGCCTACGTGATGGACGCCGCAGCCTCGCTGATTACCTACGGTATTATGCTGGGCGAGAAACCCGCCGTGCTGTCGGCAATTGTGAAGTACCACTGTACCCACCGTGCACAGCAGTCAATTATTGATGCAATGGATATCGCAGGCGGTAAAGGCATTATGCTTGGCGAAGGCAACTTCCTGGCACGCGGCTATCAGGGCGCACCGATTGCCATCACCGTGGAAGGGGCAAACATCCTGACCCGTAGCATGATGATCTTCGGCCAGGGGGCGATTCGTTGCCATCCGTACGTGCTGGAAGAGATGGCCGCCGCGCAGAATAACGACGTGGATGCCTTCGACAAGCTGCTGTTCAAACATATCGGTCACGTTGGCAGCAATGAAGTTCGCAGCTTCTGGCTCGGCCTGACGCGGGGGCTGACCAGCGCGACGCCGACCCGCGATGCAACCAAACGTTATTACCAACACCTGAACCGTCTGAGCGCTAACCTGGCGCTGCTGTCTGACGTCTCCATGGCCGTTCTGGGCGGAAGCCTGAAGCGTCGCGAACGCATCTCCGCCCGTCTGGGTGATGTGCTGAGCCAGATCTTCCTGGCCTCTGCGGTGCTGAAACGCTACGACGATGAAGGCCGTCAGGAAGCGGATCTGCCGCTGGTGCACTGGGGCGTGCAGGATGCGATGTATCAGGCGGAACAGGCGATTGACGACCTGCTGGCAAACTTCCCGAACCGCTTCGTGGCGGGCGCCCTGCGCGCGGTGATCTTCCCGACCGGTCGTCACCATCTGGCACCGTCTGACAAGCTGGATCATAAAGTGGCGAAGATCCTCCAGGTACCAAGCGCAACCCGTTCCCGTATTGGCCGTGGTCAATACTTGGAACCTACCCCGCATAACCCGGTAGGTTTGCTGGAAGAAGCGCTGCTTGACGTGATGGCCGCCGACCCGATTCACCAGAAGATCTGCAAACAGCTGGGCAAAAACCTGCCGTTTACACGACTGGATGAGCTGGCAAAACAGGCGCTGGCGGGTGGCATCATCGACAACAGCGAAGCTGCGATTCTGGTGAAAGCCGAAGAGAGCCGTCTGCGCAGTATTAACGTGGATGATTTCGAACCTGAAGAGCTGGCGACTCAGCCGGTAAAGCTGCCAGAGAAGCACCGCAAACCTGAAGCGGCATAAGGTATTTTGCTCTCACAAACCCCGCCCCGCGCGGGGTTTTTTATTGCCACATTTTCTGGTAATGACGTGCTACAGTGTCAAAAAGTGTTTATTAAGGAGCCTGTATCGTGCCTGGTTTAAAGATTTCTGTTTTGCAGCAACCTTTAGTGTGGATGGACGGCCCCGCCAACCTTCGCCATTTTGATCGCCAGCTGGAAGAGATTACCGGACGCGATGTGATTGTCCTGCCGGAGATGTTCACCACAGGTTTCGCGATGGAGGCAGCAAAACAGTCCATGCCGCAGGACGAGGTGGTGGCCTGGATGCACGCCAGGGCGCAGGAAACAAACGCGCTGATTGCCGGCAGCGTCGCGCTCCAGACCGCGCGCGGCCCGGTCAATCGCTTCCTGCTGGTCGAGCCGGAAGGAAACGTCCATTTCTACGATAAGCGCCATCTGTTCCGCATGGCGGATGAACATCAACATTATGAAGCCGGAAACGAACGCGTGGTATTTGAATGGCGCGGCTGGCGTATTCTGCCGCTGGTCTGCTATGACCTGCGCTTCCCGGTGTGGTCGCGCAACCGCAACGATTATGACCTGGCGTTGTACGTCGCCAACTGGCCCGCCCCACGCTCCCTGCACTGGCAGGCTTTACTGACCGCGCGCGCGATTGAAAATCAGGCTTATGTCGTTGGCTGTAACCGCGTAGGAACGGACGGCAACGGGCATCACTATCGCGGTGACAGCCGGGTGATCAGTCCGCAGGGTGAGATTATTGCCACCGCCGAGCCGCATCAGGCGACACGAATTGACGCTGAGATCTCGTTAACGGCGTTAAAGGAGTATCGGGAGAAGTTTCCGGCCTGGCAGGATGCAGATCCATTTAGCATTGGATAAGAAAAAGCCGGGTGGCGGCTGCGCCTTACCCGGCCTACAAATCAGCTCACCAACGCCTGCCCGTCTTTGCGGCTCTCCGTCGCAGCCACGTAGTGCCCTTCCGGCATACGGTAAATCACCTGCGCGCCGCCAAAATTGTAATCCTGAAGCGGATCTTCCACCACTATCTGGTGTCCGCGCTCGCGCAGCGCCGCGATGGTATTGCGATCGAAGGTCGATTCAACAACCACTTCCCTGCCCTGCACCACGCGCCAGCGCGGGGCGTCAATCGCCGCTTGCGGGTTTTGCCCGTGCAGCATAATGCGAAGCGCCATCTGCATGTGCCCCTGCGCCTGCATCGGGCCGCCCATCACGCCGAAGGACATCAGCGGTTTGCCGTTACCGTCCATCGCAAAGCCCGGAATGATGGTGTGGAAAGGACGCTTGCTGCCTGCCAGCGCGTTCGGGTGTTTGGGATCGAGCACAAAGCCGCAGCCGCGGTTTTGCAGGCTGATCCCCGTATCCGGCACCACGATCCCTGAACCGAAGCCCATAAAATTGGACTGAATAAAGGAGATCATCATCCCGCTGGAATCCGCTGCGCTGAGGTAAACCGTCCCACTCTGCGTCGGCGATCCGTACACAAAATCAGAGGCTTTATCGTGGTTGATAAGCGCGGCGCGCGACTTCAGATAATGGTCGCTCAGCAGCGCTTTGGCGGCAAACTCCATATGCTCTTCATCCGCAACGTAGCGATCGAGATCCGCCAGCGCCAGCTTCATTGCCTCTATAGAGAGGTGCAGCCCCTGCACGGAATCCGGGTGATGTTTCTCGATGCCGCACTGCTCCAGAATGCCGAGCGCAATCAGGGTGGCGATCCCCTGACCGTTTGGCGGCAATTCCTGCACCGAACCGCCCGCGAAGTCGCGCGATAGCAGTTCCACCCAGTCCACACGGTGATTCGCCAGGTCTGCTTCGGTCAGGTGTGCACCATGTGCTTTGGCGAAGGCGGCAATTTTCTGCGCCAGTTCGCCACGGTAAAACGCGTCGCCGTTGGTTTTGGCGATCAGCTCCAGTGAGTTCGCCTGCGCCGGGTTACGGAAGATCTCCCCCACGCGCGGCGCGCGGCCTTCCGGCGCAAAGCAGGCACTAAACCCGGGCTGATCTTTCAGCTTGTTGTAGCCGCGCTGCCAGAGATGGCCGATCAGCGGCGAGACCGGGAAACCGTTACGCGCGTAATCAATGGCTGGCTGCGCGAGCGTGGTCAGCGGCAGCGTGCCAAAACGTTCAGCCAGCGCCACCCAGCCCGACACCGCACCCGGCACGGTCACCGCGTCCCAGCCGATTTCCGGTACGGCGGTTTTTCCGGCAAACAGATCCGCATGCCAGCTGGCTGGCGAACGACCGGACGCATTCAGACCGTGAAGTTTTTCACCGTCCCAGACAATGGCAAAAGCATCGCTGCCGATGCCGTTGCCGGTCGGCTCGACAACGGTCAGCGCCATGGCGGTCGCAATCGCCGCATCAACGGCATTTCCGCCCAGCTGTAGCATCTTCATTCCCGCCTGTGCCGCCAGCGGCTGCGAGGTGGCAACGGCGTTATGGCCCATCATCGGCGGGCGTCGTGAATCGTAACCGGTTGTAAAATCGAGCGCTTTGGTCATCATGACTCCTTAGTCGTGGCGCGGATCGAGCGCATCGCGCAGCCCGTCGCCGAGTAAATTAAAGCCCTGAACGGCAAGGAAAATCGCCACGCCGGGGAAAACCGACATCCACGGCGCCTGTTCGAGAAACCCTTTTGCGGTGTTGAGCATGGAGCCCCAGGATGGGTTCGGCGGCTGTTGGCCTAACCCTAAAAACGAAAGGCTGGCTTCGGCGATAATCGCCGAGGCAATGGCCAGCGTGGCCTGCACCAGGATAGGTGACATCACGTTGGGCAGAACGTATTTAATGATGATCCAGCGGTCCGGCAGGCCAATCGCCCGCGCGCCGTCGATGTACTCTTCGTTGCGAATGGCGATCACCTGGCCGCGCGTCAGGCGGGCGAAGATCGGCATTGCCGAGAGTCCAATAGCGATCATGGCATTCGTCAGGCTTGGGCCTAAGAATGCCCCCAGCGCGATCGCCATGATCAGGAATGGACAGGCCAGCAGTGCCTCAATAAAGCGGGAGATCACCCCGTCCCACATCTTCTGGAAATAACCCGCCACCAGCCCCAGCGGCACGCCGATGACAACCGCGATCGCCACCGACATACAGCCCGCCATCAGCGAGGTTCTCGCCCCCCAGATAATGCGGGACAAGATATCGCGCCCCAGCTCGTCGGTGCCGAACCAGTACATCGCCGATGGCGCTTTGCGCACCGCGAGGAAGTTAGCTTTGACCGGGTCAAATGGCGCGATCCACGGCGCCAGCAGCGCCACCAGCACAAAAAAGCCCACCACAATCGCGCCAATCACCGCACTTTTATTGGCGAGGAATTTTTTCAGCACCCGGTTTTGCGCGCGCGGCAGCGCGGGCGCCACGGTTTGCGTCGTCAGTTCCGCCATGATTAACCTCGCATTTTCGGGTTGATAAGGACGTAGAGCACGTCAGCCAGCAGGTTGAGCATCAGGAAACCGATCGCCACGATCAGCACTACGCCCTGCACCACCGCGTAGTCGCGGTTGAACACCGAGTCGACGATCATTTTGCCGAAGCCCGGAATGGTGAACACCTGCTCGGTCAGCACCGCCCCGCCCAGCAGCTCGCCGAACAGCAACGTGGTGAGGGTGATCACCGGCACCAGCGCATTGCGAAAGGCGTGCTTCAGGATCACCGCTTTCGGCAGCAGCCCCTTAGCGCGCGCGGTGCGGATGTAATCCGCTTTCAGCACCGCAATCATCGACGCGCGGGTATGGCGCATCAGCGTCGCCGCCAGGCCGGTTCCGAGCACGGACGCGGGCAGCAGCAATGTCCGCAGGTTCTGGATCGGATCTTCACTGAACGGCACATAACCGGACGCAGGCAACCATTGCAGGTTTACTGAAAAGACCAGAATCAGCAGGATCCCCAGCCAGAAGTGCGGTATTGAGATCCCCGAGATCGCCACAAAGTTCGCCCCGTGATCGACCCAGCTGTTTTTGTTCACCGCCGCGAGGATCCCCATGCTGATACCAAACACCAGCGCGATAATCATCGCCAGCAGCGACAGTTCCAGCGTGACCGGCAGCTTGCTGGCAATCAGTTGCGTGACCGGCTCATGAGTGCGTAAGGAGACACCCAGATCGCCTTGCAGCGCCCGCGTCAGCCAGTTGAAATACTGCACGGGGATCGGCGCGTCCAGATTCAGCTCAGCACGCAGCTGGGCGATCACCGCCGGATCGCGTTCCTCCCCGGCCATGGCAATCAGCGGATCGCCAGGCAGCAGCTTTTGCAGGCCGAACACCATAATGCTCACCAGCAGCAGAGTGGGTATAGCCAGCAGCAGACGTTTGCAAATCAGTTCCAGCATGGGTTCTCCTCAGGAGGTTTATTTCGCCAGCGTTAAGCCAGCCAGACGCACAATGCCGTCCGGGTACGCTTTAAAGCCCTGCACGCGCTTGTTCAGGCCAAAAATGCGCGGTTCGAAGTAAAGGTATGCAATCGGCATATCGGTCTGAAGCTGCTTCACAACCTTGTCATACAGCGGCTGGCGGGCGGCCTGATCGGTGCTCTGACGCGCCTGCGTTAGCCATTCATCCACCTGAGCATTGCTGTAGTGGCCGTCGTTGAGGGTGCCTTTGCTGTTGATAAAGCCGTAGATGCTGCCATCTGGATCCGGGCGACCCGACCAGCCGGAGAAGCTCAACTGGTAGTCACCGCTCTGCTGGCGATCCAGCAGCGTGGCGAACTCGGTCATTTGCAGGTTCAGGTTAAAGCCCGCCTCTGCCACCATCGCCTGCAATACCTGGCCCACCTGCTGCGAGGTTGGGTTGTTCGGCACCAGTAGATTGACGGTCAGCGGCGCGGTGACGCCTGCGGCTTTCAGCAGCGCTTTGGCTTTGTCGACGTCACGCGGGGGAACCGGAAGATTGACGTGATACGGGCTTACCGGCGAAAACGCCTGGTTTGCCGGAGTGTAAAGCCCTTCGAACACTACCTGGTTTAAAGCATCGCGATCGATGGCCTGGGAAAATGCTTCACGCACGCGGGCATCTTTGAAGGGATCGTTCGCCGGGACTTTGCCATTGTTAATATTGAAGGTGATGCCCTGGTATCCGAGGCCCGTCACCTTCGCCAGCGCCAGCTTGCTGTCGGCTTCGACGGTTTTGACGTCGCTGGCGGCAATGCCTTCGGTCAGGTCGAGATCGCCCGCGCGCAGGTTCGCCAGGCGCACGGAGGCATCCGGGATCGGCAGATAGATAATTTTATCGAAGTGGTAGGCGTCTTTGTTCCAGTAGTTGTCGAAGCGGGTCAGCACAATGCGGTCCTGCGACACGCGGCTGTCGAATTTATAGGGGCCGGAACAGACCGGATGGGCGGCAAAATCGGCTTTTTTCGCGGCTTCCGGCGCCATCATTGCGCCTGCGCGATCGGTGAGCTGCATCAGAAGTGCGGCATCCGGCGTTTTCAGGTGCAGGGCTATCTGCATCGGGCCGGTGACCTCCACCGACTCAACAGAAGAGAGTTCACTTTTACGCAGAGAGCCTTTTAGCGTCAGGGCCCGGTCGAGGTTGTATTTCGCGGCGGCGGCATCGAATTTTTCACCGTCGTGGAAGGCCACGCCTTCACGGAGATCCAGGGTCAGCGTTTTGCCGTCATCGCTCCACGCCCAGGATTTCGCCAGTCCCGGCACCACCTTGAGGTGCTCGTCCACGTCCACCAGCCGGTCACACAGGGAGGCAAAGACGAAGCGGCCATAATAGGTACGCGCCAGATGCGGGTCCAGCATGTCCGGATCTGCACCCAGGCCGATTCGCAGCACGCTTTCAGAATGGGCGGGCAGCGCCGCACCAAGCAACATAACACTTCCCAGTACGGTCAAAAGAGAATTACGCATTGTCATTATCATGAGTTCCTTGAAGGAAGGGAGGAGTGAGTAGCCGCGTGTTCAAACAGCGCGCGGCGGCGCAAAAATGCGGCGGATGGCGGTGCGATCTGTATAACGCTGCGATCGCGATTAATCTCCTGCCAGCGGTGGCAGGCGACCTGACGTCCGCCGTCGATTACCTGATGAATCGGCTCAACCTGACGACATTCATCGCTAACATAGGGGCAACGGGTGTGGAAACGGCAGCCGGAGGGCGGATTAGCCGGGTTCGGTAAATCACCCTGCAACAGCAGCGCATCCCGCGCTACGCCTGGCTGCATTTGCGGCGCAGAGGCAATTAATGCCTGGGTATAAGGATGCAGCGGCGCGTCGAAGATATCGTCGACGGTGGCCAGCTCGACGATTTGCCCAAGATACATCACCGCCACGCGGTCGCTCATATGACGGATAACCGCCAGACCGTGGGCGACGATCACCATCGTTAGCCCCAACTGGTGCTTCAGGCTTTCCAGTAAATTGACCACCTGTGCCTGGACGGAAACATCCAGTGCGGAAACCGGTTCATCGCCCAGCAGCAGCTTTGGGCCTGACGCCAGCGCGCGCGCAATGCCGATACGCTGACGCTGCCCGCCGGAAAATTCGTGCGGATAACGTCCGGCCCAGGCCGCGGGCAAGCCGACCGTCCTGAGCAGCTCGGCGACGTGGTACTGGCGATCCGCTTTTTTCATGTTCTGGTGCAGCCACAGCGGCTCACCGACAATCTGTTCTACCGTCATGCGCGGGTTCAGCGAGGCGAAGGGATCCTGAAAGATGATCTGTAGCTCACGCCGGAGCTGGTTCAGACGTGCGCCTGAGGCGTGGGTGATCTCCTCACCCTGATAAAATACGCGCCCTTCGCTGGCGCCCAGCAGGCGCAGCAGCAGACGGCCGAGGGTGGATTTCCCGGAACCTGATTCGCCGACAATAGCCAGCGTTTCGCCTGGCAGCACCGACAGTGAAACGCGGTCAACAGCCGTGACAAAGCGGGCCGGCGTAAACAGTTTTTTCGGGCCGGGGAAAAGCTTGCTCAGATCCCGTGCTTCAAGAATGGGCGTGGTCATGCAATTTCTCCCAGGGCAATGTGTTGTTCCAGCGGCACGCGGAAGCAGGCAACCTGATGACCCGTGCCGAGCATAGTGAGCGGTGGTTTTTCAGCATGACAGCGCGTCTGCGCGAAGGGACACCGGGTGGCGAAGCGGCAGCCCTGAGGCATAGATTCCGGCAGCGGGACCGATCCGGGAATGGTGGAAAGCTGGCCCTTGCGTACGCCAAGGGAGGGGATCGAGCCCATCAGGCCAATTGTGTACGGGTGCTGCGGGTCGGCAAATATCGCCTCGACGCTTCCCTGCTCTACTACCTGGCCGGCATACATCACCGCCACCTGCTGTGCCACTTCGGCCACCACGCCTAAATCGTGGGTGATCATCAGCACCGCCGTGCCCGTTTCTTCTTTTAAGGTATTGAGCAGAGCGAGAATTTGCGCCTGAATGGTCACGTCCAGAGCGGTAGTGGGTTCGTCAGCGATCAGTAATTTGGGATGGTTTATCAGCGCCATCGCAATCATCACGCGCTGGCGCATACCGCCGGAAAGCTGATGCGGGTAAACCTTAAGGCGCATCTCTGCGGCCGGGATCTGCACCTTCTCCAGGATCTGTAGCGCAACCGTCATCGCCTCAGCCCGGGAGATCGTTTGATGGCGCATCACCGCTTCACTGAGCTGATCGCCAAGCGTGAAAGCCGGGTTGAGCGAGGTCATGGGCTCCTGGAATATCATCGCCAGCTCGCTGCCGCGCAGATTGGCATACTCGCGCGGCGAGAGCTTGCGCAGATCGTGGCGGCGGAAGTGCATCTCCCCGCTGACGATCCTGGCGCTGGCAGGCAATAACCCCATCAGCGCCAGGGAAGTGATGCTTTTACCACAGCCGGACTCGCCCACCAGCGCCAGCGTTTCGCCCGCCCTTACCGTCAGCGAGATGTCTTCGAGCACGCTTACCGGCGAGCCCGCGAATTTAACGTTGAGGTTTTGCAGCCGCAGTACGGGCATGGAGTCCTTAAAGGGTATCGTCGTCATAGCGTGGAATCGTCCTCAAGGTGGATGGCCTGAATCAGGGCGGTTTGCAGGCTGAGCAGGTGTTCGCGCATGGCGGCCGCAGCTTCATTAGGCTGGCGATGAATAATCGCTGACATGATTTTGTGATGGTGGTCGTTGTAGTTGTCGACACGTTCGGGGGTGCGGGCAAGCTCGCGTAAATACTGCCAGCCGGGCTCCCGGCGGACGGCATCTATCGCATCGAAAAGCCCTAGCATCAGGCGGTTGCCGGCTGCTTCCGCAATGGCGCGATGAAAGGCGCTATCCCACAGTTCGTTAAGATCGCGGTCATCCGGGCTGACCTTGTCAATGCGTTCCAGCATGCGCTGCATGAGCGCGAGGTTTTCCCTGGTGGCACGCAGTGCCGCAAGTCGGGCTAAGCCGGGTTCGAGCTGTAGTCGAGCTTCCATGACTTCCAGCAGGTTGGTTTGCTGAACCAATCCCTGAAGCGCCAACGGCTCAACAGGGGCAGCCGGACCAATGAAGGTACCTTTGCCCTGCTTGCGCCAGATCCGCCCTTCTTCTTCCAGCACGTCCAGCGCGCGACGCACTTCGCGTCGTCCTACGCCGAGTGTTTCCGATAGCTCACGTTCAGTGGGCAGCGGAGTGCCTGGTGTTGACTCGTGCTGGTTGATAAGCCCGCGCAACTGGTCAAGCGCGGTGCTGGAATTTGCTAAAACCCGTGAAGGTTTTTCCATATTGGTTCGCTCGCTTTCATCATGGCTTTATTTTTATTAACGATAAGTTATTGATATGACGAACTACTTATCGTGCTAATGATTAAGCAATAAGCGAACCAATAACGTATTGGTTCAGATCTTTTCTGAAAAATGATCGGTAACCGAATGATTTCTTATGAATTATTTTTACATAATTATTACATAACTAAGTGAGGTTCGGAGAGGGGATGGGCAAACAATGCACAAAAGCAGTGCAAATAACGCACTAAAACCGTGCAAATGTTAATAAATTGCACTGATTATATTAACTTTTTGTTAACGAAAATAAGAAGAGAGATAAGCGAGTGTAGGGAGTATAAAACGACGAAAGCCTGAATCATTTCTGATTCAGGCTTTCTGAATAGTGGCGGAACGGACGGGACTCGAACCCGCGACCCCCTGCGTGACAGGCAGGTATTCTAACCGACTGAACTACCGCTCCACTGTTCCCGCTTGGGGAACGAGGCGAATATTACGGTCTGCCTCGTAACTCGTCAACGCTTTTTCTCAGGTTTTGAATCGTTTGCTGCAAAAATCACCCAAACGGTGATTTAACAAACGTTTCCGCCTTTTTTCACCCACGCCACAGACAGCTTCCGCCCTTCTTCTGAACTAAATCGAGGCGAGATTCGTGGTTCATCAGCTCTTCATCACTGGCTAAAACAACCCGCAGGCGATTCGCCTGACGCACGACCCGCTGAATACCGCCTTCGTCCCGCGTCTGCTGGGATTCATTTTCCATACTGAATTTTATCGATGTTTGCCCGCCGGTCATGGTCAGGTAAACATCGGCCAGGATCTGGGCATCGAGCAATGCGCCGTGCAGGGTTCGCTTGGTGTTGTCTATCTCATAGCGAGAGCACAGGGCATCAAGGCTGTTACGCTTGCCGGGAAACATCTTCCTTGCCAGCGCCAGGCTATCCGTAACTTTACAGAACGTATTGGTCTTTGGAATATCGCGGTTGAGCTTGCTGAACTCATAGTCCATAAAGCCGATATCGAACGATGCGTTATGAATGACAAGTTCCGCACCTCTGATGTAGTCGAGAAATTCATCCGCGACATCGGCGAAGGTGGGCTTATCCAGCAAAAACTCATCGGCAATCCCGTGAACGCCGAACGCTTCCGGATCCACCAGCCGATCGGGTTTGAGGTAAACGTGGAAGTTGTTGCCCGTAAGACGACGGTTCACTACTTCAACGGCACCAATCTCAATGATTTTGTGCCCTTCGTAGTGGGCGCCAATCTGGTTCATACCGGTGGTTTCGGTATCAAGAACAATCTGGCGAGTAATTGCAGTGCTCATAGCGGTCATTTATGTCAGACTTATCGTTTTACTGAACGTTTCAAATACAGGAAGTCTACCAGAGATGCGTAAACAGGTAGAAATTTTCACCGATGGATCTTGTCTCGGTAACCCAGGGCCCGGCGGCTATGGCGCCATTATGCGCTATCGCCAGCATGAAAAAACATTTAGTGAAGGCTATTTCCTGACCACCAACAACCGCATGGAGTTGATGGCGGCCATCGTGGCGCTGGAAGCCTTAAAAGAACATTGTGACGTGGTGCTGAGTACCGACAGCCAGTATGTTCGCCAGGGCATTACCCAATGGATCCACAACTGGAAAAAGCGCGGCTGGAAAACGGCAGAGAAAAAACCCGTCAAGAATGTCGATCTCTGGAAGCGTCTTGATGCCGCCCTCGGTCAGCACGAAATCAAATGGGAGTGGGTAAAGGGGCACGCCGGTCACCCTGAAAACGAACGCTGTGACGAGCTGGCTCGCGCGGCGGCATCAAACCCAACCCATGAGGATGCAGGTTATCAACCTGAAACCTGATCACGGTTTTTTGTACTGCCGCGTGGCACCCACGGTCTGGCGGATCCGCGTTTTTGATTTGCTTTGCTTCATTGGGTTGAGCGTAAGTGGGATCGTCCTCTTACGCGCGACAATAAATTGCATGCAGCCCAGCGCGGGTAAATGGGTACTTAATAAGACCCCGCCTTTACGCGTCCAGGGGATGACCTGAAAACCCCCGTAGCTCAGCACTTCGAAATTTAACAGTGAAAGCCAGTCCAGCTGGCGCATCATGGTAAACATCCGGCTGTTATATGGCGCCGTGCGGCGCAGAACGGGCGTCAGTTTACGTAGCCCGATCAGACTCAGCGGATTAAAACCGCTCAGGATCAGCCAGCCGTCATCAATCAAAACGCGGTCGGCTTCACGCAGCAGACGATGGGGATCGCTGCACCAGGGCAGCGTATGGGCGAGCAGACAGGCATCAATGGATTTTTCCGCAAAAGGCAAATGCAGCGGATCAGCCTTCACCTGAACCGGGGAGCCATTAAGCGATACGCTAACCTGATGCGAAATAGCGCAGCTTTCGGTATTGATTTCTGCGCTCAGATTGCCAATCTTAAGCAGGTGAAAACCATACATTTTCGCGAGCCAGGGTTTAAGCTGAAGTTCTAAGGCCTCGCGATAATATTCACCCCAGGGCAACTCTGCCCAACGTTCCGGTGGTGCGACAGTCTGAGGTATCCTTGCCGGTTTCATCAAAACACCCGCCACGCTATAAGAGGTAATGCATGAATCTTATCAGTATTTCCGCCTTTCAGGACAATTACATCTGGGTTTTAGTCGATGACGATCGCAGATGCATCATTGTTGATCCCGGCGAATCCGTACCGATCCTGTACGCGATAGAAGAAAACGACTGGCAGCCTGAAGCGATCCTCCTTACCCATCACCATCACGATCATGTCGGCGGTGTTCCCGATCTCCTTGCGCGCTATCCCCATATTCCCGTCTACGGACCAGCAGAGACACAGGATAAGGGTACGACGCAAGTTATCGAAGAAGGCGAAAGTATCTTCATACTCGGGTGCGAGTTTTCCGTATTTGCTACGCCAGGTCACACTTCCGGTCATCTCTGTTTCTACAGCAAACCTTATCTTTTTTGTGGCGACACGCTGTTTTCCGGCGGCTGTGGAAGGCTGTTTGAAGGCACGCCAGAACAGATGTATCAATCTTTACAAAAAATTAATGCTCTGCCAGCCGACACCGTAATTTGTTGCGCACATGAGTATACATTAGGGAATATGAAGTTTGCTGCAAGCGTACTACCAGAGGATCGGGCGATTCAGGATTATTACCAGAAAGTGAAGGAGTTACGTGCAAAAAACCAAAAAACACTCCCCGTAATTCTGAAAAATGAGCGACAAATAAATTTATTTTTAAGAACGAATGACGTTGATTTAATTAATAAAATTAGTCAAGAAACAAATTTGTTACAACCTGAAGCGCGATTTGCATGGTTAAGGTCAAAGAAAGATAACTTCAGATAATTGCGGGTTGCCTTTTCAAAATTTCGCCGTTATCATCGCTCGTCTTTTAAGCAACTATTGACACACACATGAAGGCAAAAGCGATATTACTCGCCTCTGTCCTGCTTGTAGGTTGCCAGTCACAAAACGGCAGCAACGTACAACAGCACGCACAGAGCCTTTCTGCGGCTGGTCAAGGGGAAGCAGGGAAGTTTACGAGTCAGGCGCGATGGTTGGACGATGGGACATCCTTCGCGCAGGAACAAGACTTGTGGGCCTCTATTGGCGACGAGCTAAAGATGGGAATTCCGGAAAACAGCCGGATTCGCGAACAGAAACAGAAGTATTTGAGAAATAAGAGCTATCTCCACGATGTAACATTACGGGCAGAGCCGTATATGTACTGGATAGCAGGGCAAGTTAAGAAACGTAACATGCCTATGGAACTGGTACTACTACCCATAGTGGAGAGCGCTTTTGACCCGCACGCGACGTCTGGCGCCAATGCAGCAGGCATCTGGCAGATCATTCCGAGCACAGGGCGAAATTATGGTTTAAAGCAGACCCGCAACTACGATGCGCGTCGTGATGTTGTCGCTTCAACGACAGCCGCTCTCGACATGATGCAACGTCTGAACAAGATGTTTGACGGCGACTGGTTATTGACTGTCGCGGCGTATAACAGTGGTGAAGGTCGTGTACTGAAGGCAATGAAAGCGAATAAAGCGCGTGGAAAATCCACAGACTTCTGGTCGCTCTCACTGCCACAGGAAACAAAGATTTACGTACCGAAAATGCTGGCACTGAGTGACATTCTCAAGAACAGCAAACGTTACGGTGTACAACTGCCAACACCAGACGAAAGTCGTGCACTGGCGCGTGTTCGCCTCAGCAGCCCTGTTGATATTCAACAGGTTGCCGATATGACGGGTATGTCGGTAAGTAAGCTTAAAACCTTTAATGCAGGTGTTAAAGGCTCCACGCTGGGTGCAAGCGGCCCGCGCTATGTGATGGTTCCGCAGAAACACGCGGAGCAGTTACGTGAGTCTTTAGCTTCGGGTGAAATTGCAGCCGTTCAGTCTACGCTGATTGCTGATACGTCGCCTGTAAGCAGCCGCAGCTATAAGGTGCGTTCAGGTGATACGCTTTCAGGTATTGCATCACGTCTTGGCGTGAATACGAAAGATCTCCAGCAGTGGAATAATCTGCGCGGATCCGGTCTGAAAGTGGGTCAAACGCTGACCGTAGGTGCAGGTAGCAGCGCACAGCGTCTCGCTAAAAACAGCGATAGCATTACCTATCGCGTACGTAAAGGCGACTCGCTGTCCAGTATTGCTAAGCGTCACGGCGTAAACATCAAAGATGTGATGCGCTGGAACAACGATACTGACAACCTGCAACCTGGCGACCAGCTGACGTTGTTTGTGAAAAACAGCGCTACGCCAGATTCCTGATAGTACGATCGCTTATTAAAAAGGCACCGATTCCCCTCGGTGCCTTTTTTGTTTATCCCGCTTTTTGCGCTTCAGCCATAATGGTGTCGCTGGTAAACGAACCATCGTCATGCAATTCAAAGTACGCCTTGACGTCAGCAGAGGCACTCTCCTGATACAATCGGATCGCCTGAGTTAATGCCTCCGGTGTGCGCATCCGTGCAATCCATGACGTGAACTCCAGCGACAAACGGTCGGTTATCAATGAGCGTGAAATCAAGCCAGCTTCGGTGATAAACGTAAGCCACTCTCCACTGGAGTAGTTTTGCACGTGCGAGGTATCACGCAGCGCTTCAACCGTCTGGAGCCAGATATTCCGTACCGGATGCCCGGGAGACATCACGTCCATGATGATGAATATTCCGCCCGGTTTGAGCACGCGTTTCACTTCCCGTAATGCCTGCCCCACATCATGCCAGTGGTGTGCAGAGTAACGGCTAATCACAGCCTCAAAGGATGCATCCTCAAAGGGTAAAGATTCAGCGTAGCCCTGTCGCGTCGTGACGTTATTCAGCCCTTTCGCTTTCGCCGCTTCAGCAACCACATCCAGCATCTGGCTCGATAAGTCATACGCCGTCACCAGAGCAACCTGCTGTGCGGCGGTAAAACTGGCGTGCCCCGCTCCGCAGCCTAAGTCCAGCACGTGCGCGTCAGGAAACGCGGCGAGCCGTTCGCCGAGACGTACCAGATCGCGGCCAGAGGCATGTACGGCACTGCTCAGGTAGGCACTTGCCTGAGAACCAAACTGTTTTTCGACGTTGTCATGATGGGAGTGTGTTGTTGTCATGTTGCTGTCCTTTTATGGGTTAAAAAATAAAGGGCAGCACCCGCACAGGCCTGCCCCACGGCAGACCTGACGCACCATTATTTATCAGGTTTGCCGGGACTGAATTCAACTAGTAGAGGATTATGATCGGAGGCGCGCGTCACCAGAACGGAGGCGTCGTGCACGCTTAAACCCCGATAGAAGACAAAATCGAGAGGACGACCAAACGCTTTCTTGCGCTGGTCATCGTTAAAACGAACTTCACGCAGCGACATTTCACGCGCGAAGCGGTACAACGCGTTCATACGCGGACGGCTCCAGGCATTGAAGTCCCCGGCCATAATGATCGGCCCACTGTGATGAGCAATCTGATCGCCGATGGGAAGTAACTGCTTACTGTACACATCAACACCCAGGCTGAAGTTCACCGCATGAATGTTTACCACCATCAGCAGACGGGTGTCGGGCAACGGATAGACCGTGACCAGCGCTGATTTTGCCAGACGCAGGATCGGCTCACGTTCACGCAGCGGGCAGCAATAGACCGGATGTGCGGCTGAAAGGGTCATCACCCCGGAAGGATGCTGTGGCAGAACAAAGGCAGGCACCTGATCGGCTGCAAGATAGTTCGTCGTTGCAAACCTGACCAGTTCAGGCGTGGTTTGCGCCTCCTGTAACAGAACCAGATGCGCATCTTTACCAAAATTTTGAAGTACGGATAACCACTCCGCACGCTGTTGCTTAAAGATGTTCCACACCAGTACGCGAATTTTTTCGTCACTGCTTAATGGAGTGCCCGCTGGTAATGCCTGGCTAAGGCTCGCAAACGACCCCGGAGGCAAGATCCTCTCCGCAGGCATTCCGGCAACATAACGCATGGCATAGGTATTTTTTCGCACTTTTGGAAACGGCCTCTGTAACATGAACCAGCCCGGAAAACGGACTGGTTCTAATGTTATAGGGATTTTAGGTCACACTTTCAACGCAATTACTGAGAAACCGCTTTCCAGTTTTGTAAGCAAGCACTTACTGATACTTATCCAAGTGCAACGCGAGCGGGTTTATCAAGCCGTCCACTGAGACCAATAAGGAGGAAAGCGATAAGCACAATTACCGCACCAATCCATGGCGTTTGGGTTAATCCAACATGTTCAACCACCAGCCCACCGATAACCGAACCGAGTGCGATACCGATATTAAATGCGGCGATATTCAGCCCAGATGCGACATCCACCGCATTAGGCGTATAACGTTCGGCTTTCTGCACAACATATACCTGCAATCCCGGCACATTACCAAAAGCGAATATCCCCATAACCAACACCGTTACCAGCGCGGCGTATTGCATCGATGCGGTGAACTGGAAAATCATCAGCAGGGCAACCAGGGCGGCGAAGATGAATTTCAGCGCCGGTACCGCACCATGCTTATCCGCAAGCTTGCCGCCCCAGATATTGCCGATTGCGACGGAGATACCGTAGCCCAGTAAAATCCAGCTCACCGCGCCCGGAGAAAAACCAGCCAGTTCCTGCATCATCGGTGCAAGGAAGGTGAACGCAGTGAACACACCTCCATAACCCAGGGCCGTAACGGCATAGATCAGCAGCAGGCGCGGGTGTGTCAGAACTTTAACCTGATCGCTCAGGCTGGCGCTCGCGCGCCCCGGAATACTGGAGGGCACCAGCAGCAGGCTGGCTACCAGAGCAATCACGCCCAACAGCGATACCGCGAGGAAGGTTTCACGCCAGCCAAAATGTTGTCCGATAAACGTTCCTAACGGCACGCCGGTGACCAGCGCGACGGTTAAGCCGCCAAACATAATCGCAATGGCTGACGCCGCTTTCTCTTTTGGCACCAGGCTGGTTGCAATCGTGGAACCGATGGAGAAGAAGACACCGTGCGCGAGGCCTGTCAGCAGGCGGGCAATGACCAGCGTGGAGTAATCCGGTGACTGCCACGCCAGAATATTGCCGGCGGTGAAGAGCACCATCAGGGCAACTAACAGTTGTTTACGTGGAAAGCGTCCAGTCAGTGCGGTCAGCACAGGCGCCCCAACAGCGACGCCTAACGCGTAAATAGATACCAGCAGCCCGGCAGAAGGCAGCGAGATAGCGAGTTGTTCAGCAATGGTAGGAACAAGTCCTACAATAACAAATTCGGTCGTGCCGATTGCGAAGGCACTGATCGTCAGGGCAAGAAGCGCCAGTGGCATAAAATACTCCGTCTCTTCAGGATTAAGATGACAGGCAGTATGCGCCAGTGTTTAAATAACAAAAATGGTTAGAATCTCAATAGAATTTTGCAGGTGATGCAATAATGAAAGCCACATCGGAAGAACTGACTGTCTTCGTTGCCGTTGTTGAAAGCGGCAGCTTCAGCCGTGCTGCCGAACAGCTCGGGCAGGCGAACTCCGCCATCAGCCGCTCGGTGAAAAAGCTGGAGATGAAGCTCGGGGTGAGTCTGCTCAACAGAACAACGCGGCAGCTCAGCCTGACGGAAGAAGGTGAACGTTATTTTCGACGCGTGCAGTCCGTTTTGCAGGAGATGGCGGCAGCAGAAACGGAAATCATGGAATCACGCAGCACGCCGCGTGGGCTGCTGCGCATAGATGCGGCGACGCCGGTCGTGCTGCATTTCTTGATGCCGTTGATTAAACCCTTCCGCGAACGCTACCCGGAGATGACCCTGTCTCTGGTCTCTTCTGAGACGTTTATTAACCTGATTGAGCGTAAAGTTGACGTGGCGATCCGCGCGGGAACCCTGACGGATTCAAGTTTACGCGCTCGCCCTCTGTTCACCAGCTACCGCAAAATTATCGCGTCACCGCAATATATTGCAGAGCATGGCAAACCTGAGACCGTTGAGGAGCTGAAGCAGCACCTGTGCCTGGGCTTTACGGAACCTGTCTCGCTGAACACCTGGCCCGTGGCCTGTCATGACGGACAACTTCATGAGATCACCTGCGGACTTTCGTCTAATAGCGGGGAAACGCTGAAACAGCTATGTCTTGAAGGAAACGGGATCGCCTGTTTATCAGACTATATGATTGATAAGGAAATTGCCGCGGGCCAGCTAGTTGAGCTAATGGCTGACAAACGCTTACCTGTAGAGATGCCTTTTAGCGCGGTGTATTACAGTGACAGAGCAGTAAGTACGCGCATACGCGCATTTATCGACTTCCTTAGCGAACATATAAAAACAGCTCCCGGAGGAGCTGTGTGAGGGTTTAAGGGTACAGAGGGAGGGTTTTTATTAATCCCAGTTAGGTGCTAACCCTTCGGGACTGACCAGACGATCGTTGCATTCCAGTGCAGCGATCGCTTTTTTATCTTCATCATCGAGCTGGAGATCCCACGCTAACAGGTTACTTGCCAGGTTTTCACGTTTGGTTGAAGACGGGATCACGGCATATCCTTCACCTATCGCCCATGCCAGGATCACCTGTGCAGCTGTTGCTTTGTGTTTTTCAGCGATGCGTGCAATCACTTCATCTTTCAGGGCCTTACCATATGCCAGCGTCATGTACGAGGTGATGTGAATGCCATGCTGTTTCGCCCAGTCCACAACTTTGCGGTTTTGCAGGTAAGGAGAGAGTTCAATCTGGTTAGTAGCAATATTCTCTTTACCCACTGCGGCAATGGCTTTTTCCATCAATGGGATAGTGAAATTCGAGATACCAATTTCACGCGTCAAGCCCTGCTCTTTTGCTTCCAGCAGCGCCTGCATGAACTCTTCTACGGAGACGGCATCGCCAGGTGATGGCCAGTGGATCAGCGTCAGATCAACATAATCAGTACGCAGCTTTTTCAGACTTTCCTTCAGGCTTAGGATCAGCTTGTCTTTGCTGAGGTTCTCAATCCAGATTTTGGTGGTGATGAAAAGCTCATGGCGCGGTACGCCGCTCTCCTCGATAGCCTGACCTACGGCAGCTTCGTTGTCATAAATCTGCGCCGTATCAATAGCGCGATAGCCCAACTCGAGTGCGGTTTTAACAGATGCGATAACAACGTCGTCCTTCAGGCGAAAAGTGCCCAGACCCAGTGCAGGGATAGTCATATCATTCCTCAATCGTTATGTTCGTAAACTGAGGAGGATTATCGCTGTGGTTGTTATATCGAAAAAGATCGTAAAATGCAGAGGATTTTTGCTAATTTCGCAATAGTAAAACGACAGATAAGAAAAAAGCCCTGAGCGTTAGCTCAGGGCTTTTAATAAGTGGCGGAACGGACGGGACTCGAACCCGCGACCCCCTGCGTGACAGGCAGGTATTCTAACCGACTGAACTACCGCTCCACCGAATACTTCTGTAACCACCGGATTAATGCACCGGCTTACTACTTAATTTGATGCCTGGCAGTTCCCTACTCTCACATGGGGAGACCCCACACTACCATCGGCGCTACGGCGTTTCACTTCTGAGTTCGGCA
>NZ_JADBPZ010000022.1:0-94517 GCF_014893445.1 Enterobacter cloacae complex sp. P29RS
ACTACGACCGAAAAACCCAGAGTGTGCTCCGGATAGACTGAAAAGTGTTACCTATGTTCCCGGTCTGATCTGTTACCTATGTATCCGGTCATACACTTCGCTTACCGGGGCTACCATTAATCGCTACTTACGGCATCGCGGGCGGCGTAATGCCGAAATGATTCCACGCCCGCACCGTCGCCATACGACCACGCGGGGTACGCTGTAAAAAGCCCTGCTGGATCAGATACGGCTCCAGCACATCCTCGATAGTCTCACGCTCTTCGCCAATTGCCGCCGCCAGGTTATCCAGCCCCACCGGCCCGCCAAAGAACTTATCCAGCACCGCCAGCAGCAGCTTACGGTCCATATAGTCAAAGCCTTCGGCATCAACGTTCAGCATATCCAGCGCCTGCGCAGCAATGTCAGCCGAAATGGTGCCATCGTGCTTCACCTCGGCAAAATCACGCACGCGACGCAGCAGGCGGTTGGCGATACGCGGCGTACCGCGGGAACGTTTCGCCACTTCAAACGCTCCCTCTTCGCTCATATCCAGCCCCATGTAGCGCGCGCTGCGACCCACAATATGCTGAAGATCGGGCACCTGATAAAACTCCAGACGCTGCACGATACCAAAACGGTCACGTAGCGGTGAGGTCAGCGAGCCGGCTCGCGTCGTGGCACCAATCAGAGTAAACGGTGGCAGATCGATTTTGATCGAGCGCGCGGCCGGGCCTTCGCCGATCATGATATCCAGCTGGTAATCCTCCATCGCCGGATAGAGCACTTCCTCCACCAACGGTGACAGGCGGTGGATTTCATCGATAAACAGCACGTCATGCGGTTCGAGGTTGGTCAGCATCGCCGCCAGGTCCCCTGCTTTCTCCAGCACCGGGCCGGAGGTGGTACGCAGGTTAACGCCCATTTCGTTGGCGACGATATTCGCCAGAGTGGTTTTACCTAACCCCGGCGGACCAAAAATCAACAGGTGATCGAGCGCATCGCCGCGCAGCTTTGCCGCCTGGATGAAAATCTCCATCTGAGAACGAACCTGCGGCTGGCCAATGTACTCATCCAGCAGTTTTGGACGGATCGCGCGATCCACCACGTCATCTGGCTGAATGGTGCCTGCCGATACCAGGCGGTCTGCTTCAATCATCCTTTACCTCACAATGCAGCGCGCAGCGCTTCACGAATCAGAGTTTCACTGCTGGCATCCGGTTTGGCAACTTTACTCACCATACGGCTGGCCTCCTGAGGTTTATAGCCCAGCGCCACCAGCGCGGCAACCGCTTCCTGCTCGGCATCATCATCCGTCGCTGGCCCGCCCGGTGAAGTCAGCACCAGATCGGCTGCCGGAGTGAACAGATCGCCATGCAGACCTTTAAAGCGGTCCTTCATCTCGACAATCAGGCGCTCGGCGGTTTTCTTGCCGATGCCCGGAAGTTTAATTAACGCAGCCGGATCTTCGCGCTCAACGGCATTCACAAACTGTGGCGCTGACATACCGGACAGAATCGCCAGCGCCAGCTTGGGCCCGACGCCGTTGGTTTTAATTAATTCGCGGAACAGGGTGCGTTCCTGTTTGTTATTGAATCCGTACAGCAGCTGAGCGTCTTCACGCACCACAAACTGGGTAAAGACAACCGCCTCTTTGCCCGCCTCCGGCAACTCGTAGAAGCAGGTCATCGGCATATGGACTTCATAGCCCACGCCACCCACTTCCAGCAGCACTAACGGGGGTTGTTTTTCAATGATGATGCCTCTGAGTCTGCCTATCACGTGACGCTCCTGCGTTCTGGATGAAATTAACTGCCGACATAATAAAAAAAGGCTGGATAAACATCCAGCCTGATTTGTCATTATCGTAATCTGCCTCGCGCCAGATTGAGCCGCGACTCGCTCATTTGCATCGCGTTCTGGCTGACGTGGCAGTGGGTAATCGCAATGGCCAGCGCATCGGCGGCGTCGGCCTGCGGGTTCGCCGGGAGCTTCAGCAGGGTACGCACCATGTGCTGCACCTGGCTTTTCTCCGCGCTACCTATGCCCACCACCGTCTGCTTAACCTGACGGGCCGCGTATTCAAACACTGGCAGGTCCTGGTTCACGGCGGCAACTATCGCCACGCCGCGCGCCTGCCCGAGCTTTAACGCCGAGTCAGCGTTCTTCGCCATAAAGACCTGCTCGATGGCGAAAAAGTCCGGCTGAAACTGGGTGATGATCTCCGACACGCCCGCATAAATGAGCTTCAGGCGCGACGGCAGATCGTCCACTTTGGTACGAATACAGCCGCTGCCGAGGTAGGTTAGCTGGCGTCCCACCTGACGGATAACGCCATACCCGGTGACGCGTGAGCCGGGGTCAATCCCGAGGATAATCGACATCACGCGTCTCCCATAAACGGTTTACAGGCTCTCATCAGAGAGTCGCTGCAACCTCATCAGAGATTTCACCGTTGTGATACACTTCCTGCACGTCGTCGCAGTCTTCGAGCATGTCGATCAGACGCAGCAGTTTCGGTGCGGTTTCTGCATCCATGTCCGCTTTTGTGGAAGGGATCATGGACACTTCAGCGTTATCCGCTTTCAGACCTGCCGCTTCCAGCGCATCGCGCACGGCCCCCATCTCTTCCCATGCGGTGTAGACATCGATAGCGCCGTCGTCGTAGGTCACTACGTCTTCCGCACCGGCTTCCAGCGCCGCTTCCATGATCGCATCTTCGTCGCCTTTCTCGAAGGAGATGACGCCTTTTTTGCTGAACAGGTAAGCAACGGAACCGTCAGTGCCCAGGTTACCACCGGTTTTGGTGAACGCGTGGCGCACTTCCGCAACGGTACGGTTACGGTTGTCGGACAGGCACTCAACCATCACCGCCGTACCGCCAGGACCGTAACCTTCATAAATGATGGTTTCCATGTTCGCGTCTTCATCACCGCCCACGCCACGTGCGATTGCACGGTTCAGGGTGTCTCGCGTCATGTTGTTGGACAGGGCTTTATCAACCGCCGCGCGCAAACGTGGATTAGAGGCCGGATCGCCGCCACCCAGACGCGCCGCTGTTACCAGCTCACGAATGATTTTGGTAAAGATTTTACCGCGTTTGGCATCCTGTGCCGCTTTACGGTGTTTGGTGTTGGCCCACTTACTATGACCTGCCATAAAAAGTTCTCCAAAAATCGCGCCTTCTCAGGCAGCGTTAATTACAAATTCTTCTATCGCCTGCCGGTTGCTCCATGACTTGGTCAGTGCGGCGGCATCCGCCGCATCCACCCAGCGGTAGGTCAGGTGTTCCGTGAACACGATCTCCCGCTCATGGGGAAGCGCAAGGCAGAACCACGATTCCGTATTGCGCTCAATTCCCGGTGCATAGCGATGACGTAAATGGCTAAAAATTTCAAACTCCACCGTGCGCTGACAGTCCTTCAGGGTCAGTTGCTCGCGAGCAACGTCAATGGCGACCTCTTCCTTTACTTCACGCGCGGCGGCCTGCGGCGCGGACTCTCCCTCTTCCAGACTGCCGGTAACCGACTGCCAGAAATCAGGATCGTCGCGCCGCTGCAACATCAGCACCCGCTTCGAGTCTTCTGCATAAATGACCACCAGAACCGAAACGGGACGCTTATATGCCATATCAGTTTTTCTCTTCCTTCTTCACCACCTCAATGCCCAGCTCAGCCAGCGCGGCCGGGTTGGCAAAGCTTGGCGCTTCAGTCATCAGACACGCCGCTGCGGTGGTTTTCGGGAAGGCGATAACATCACGGATGTTGTCGGTGCCGGTCAGCAGCATGGTCAGACGGTCAAGACCAAAGGCCAGACCCGCGTGCGGAGGCGTACCGTATTTCAGGGCGTCCAGCAGGAAGCCAAACTTCTCGCGCTGCTCCTGCTCGTTAATGCCCAGAATGCCGAACACGGTCTGCTGCATTTCACCGCTGTGAATACGCACGGAGCCGCCGCCCACTTCGTAGCCGTTGATAACCATATCGTAGGCATTCGCTACCGCATCTTCCGGTGCAGCCTTCAGTTCCGCCGCCGTCATGTCTTTTGGCGAGGTGAACGGGTGGTGCATCGCGGTCAGGCCGCCTTCACCGTCGTCTTCAAACATCGGGAAGTCGATCACCCACAGCGGCGCCCATTTGCTTTCATCGGTCAGGTTCAGGTCTTTGCCGAGCTTCAGACGCAGCGCGCCCATCGCATCCGCAACGACTTTCTTGTTGTCTGCGCCGAAGAAGATCATGTCGCCGTCCTGCGCGCCGGTGCGCTCCAGAATAGCTTCCACGATGTCCGCATTCAGGAATTTCGCAACAGGGCTGGTAATGCCTTCCAGACCTTTAGCACGCTCGGTTACTTTAATATAGGCCAGACCTTTCGCACCGTAGATCTTGATGAAGTTGCCGTAGTCGTCAATCTGCTTACGGCTCAGCGCAGCACCGCCCGGTACGCGCAGGGCAGCCACGCGGCCTTTCGGATCGTTAGCCGGACCAGCAAAGACCGCGAACTCAACGGCTTTCACCAGGTCTGCCACGTCCACCAGCTCCATCGGGTTACGCAGGTCTGGTTTGTCGGAGCCGTAGCGACGCTCGGCTTCCGCGAAGGTCATGATTGGGAAATCACCCAGCTCAACGCCTTTCACGTCGTTCCACAGGCTACGCACCAGGGCTTCCATCACCTCACGCACCTGCTCGGCGGTCATGAAGGAGGTTTCGACATCGATCTGGGTAAATTCTGGCTGACGGTCTGCACGCAGATCTTCATCGCGGAAGCATTTCACGATCTGATAGTAGCGGTCGAAGCCTGACATCATCAGCAGCTGCTTGAACAGCTGTGGTGACTGTGGCAGCGCGTAGAATTTGCCCTTATGGACGCGGGATGGCACCAGGTAGTCGCGCGCGCCTTCCGGCGTGGCTTTGGTCAGCATCGGGGTTTCGATATCGAGGAAACCGTGGTCATCCATAAAGCGACGCACCAGGCTGGTGATTTTCGCACGGGTTTTCAGGCGCTGAGCCATCTCCGGGCGACGCAGATCCAGGTAGCGGTATTTAAGACGCGCTTCTTCGGTGTTGACGTGGTTGGAGTCCAGCGGCAACGCTTCTGCGCGATTGATAATCACCAGATCGGACGCCAGCACTTCGATAGCACCGGTCGCCATATCGGCGTTGATGTTTTTCTCGTCACGCGCACGCACGGTGCCCGTCACCTGAATGCAGAACTCATTACGCAGCTCAGAGGCCAGCTTCAACGCATCAGCGCGATCCGGATCGAAGAACACCTGAACGATACCTTCGCGGTCACGCATATCAATAAAGATAAGGCTACCAAGATCGCGACGACGATTGACCCAACCACACAGGGTGACCTGCTGCCCGACGTGGGACTGACGCAGCTGCCCGCAATATTCTGTACGCATGAGATATCCCTTAATTAGCCGCAGGCTGATTGTCGCCTGTCTTACAGGCTACGATGTCGCAGCTTTCTGTATGTCACAACTGGATGAAAAAAGGCGGCTATTATACTGGAAATTCTGCCGCACGATAAGAGCGAAGCACGGCCTGACGCGTGTTTGCTGTGCTCTTATTGTCTATTCTCACAAAAATTAACAAAATTATCCGACCGATAACAGGCCATCCCGTCGTAAGGTGTAAAAAAGCAATTAATTTTACTGGAGTGACAATGTTAACGCTTGATGCCACCAAAACCGCCCTTGTGGTCATTGATTTACAGGAAGGGATCCTGCCTTTTGCCGGTGGTCCACACACCGCTGACGATGTTGTAAGCCGTGCTGCGCGTCTGGCGGAAAAATGCCGGGCCAGCGGTGCGCCTGTCGTCATGGTGCGCGTCGGCTGGTCCACTGATTTCGCCGAAGCGCTAAAGCAGCCAGTTGATGCTCAGGCCCCGGCGCATGCGCTGCCGGACAACTGGTGGACGTACCCGGTCTCACTCTGTAAACGCGACAGCGATGTAGAAGTCACCAAACGCCAGTGGGGCGCATTCTATGGCACTGACCTGGAGCTCCAGCTGCGCCGTCGCGGGATAGACACTATTATTCTGTGCGGGATCTCCACCAACATCGGTGTGGAATCCACCGCCCGTAACGCCTGGGAGCTGGGCTTTAATCTGGTGATAGCGGAAGATGCGTGCAGCGCAGCCTCTGCGGATCAGCATCAGGGCAGCATGACCCATATCTTCCCGCGTATTGGTCGCGTGCGCAGCACGGATGAGATCCTCAGCGCGCTATGATGTACGTGGGTTTGCCCCAGTGGTCGCACCCGAAATGGGTGCGCCTGGGTATTACTGGCCTTGAAGAGTATGCCCGACACTTTAACTGCGTGGAGGGCAATACCACGCTGTACGCTCTGCCACGCACGGAGATCGTCGAGCGCTGGCGCGAGCAAACCACCGACGATTTCCGCTTTTGCTTCAAATTTCCGGCAACCATCTCCCACAACGCCGCGCTGCGAAACTGCGATGATTTAACCCACGAGTTTTTCACCCGGATGTCGCCCCTGGCAAACCGTGTTGGCCAGTACTGGCTCCAGCTTCCCGCCACGTTCGGCCCGCGCGATCTACAAGCCCTCTGGCAGTTTCTCGACGCCCTGCCCCACGATTTCACGTACGGTGTGGAGGTGAGGCATCCAGATTTCTTTGCCAAAGGCGACGCGGAGAAAGCGCTGAATCGCGGCCTGCATAAACGATCGGTCAACCGCGTGATCCTCGACAGCCGCCCCGTGCACAACGCAATCCCGCACAGCGAAGCCGTTGTTGATGCCCAGCGCAAAAAACCGAAAGTACCGGTTCACGCCATTGTTACCGCGCAGAACCCGATGGTCCGGTTTATCGGCAGCGATAACATGCAACAGAATGAAGAGATGTTCGCCGTCTGGCTGCAAACGCTCGCGAAATGGGAGCAAACCACCACCCCGTACCTGTTTTTACATACGCCGGATATTGCCCAGGCACCTGAACTGGTCGATGCTCTCTGGCAGGCCTTGCAGCAGGCGGTTCCGTCGGTTGGCCCCGCGCCGTCCATCCCACAACAATCTTCTCTTTTCTGAAATCACCCCCTATCATAGAGACGTGCCATCTGCCAAAAACAGGGAGTTAGTATGGTCAGCGCGCTGTATGCGGTGTTAGGTGCATTACTGCTGATTAAATTTTCATTTGATGTTGTGCGCCTGAGAATGCAGTACCGCGTCTCCTACGGTGACGGGGGCTTTTCTGAGCTGCAAAGCGCAATCCGGATCCACGGCAACGCGGTCGAGTACATTCCCGTCGCGTTAATTTTACTGCTGTTAATGGAGATGGATGGCGCTGAAACCTGGATGGTGCACGTCTGTGGGCTGCTGCTGATTGCAGGGCGTTTGATGCATTATTATGGTTTTCACCACCGCCTGATCCGCTGGCGTCGTTCCGGCATGAGCGCGACCTGGTGCTCGCTTTTGCTGATGGTGCTGGCTAACCTTTGGTATATGCCGTGGGAGTTGGTTTTCTCCTTCCATTAGCGCACAATATGCCCCTTTATTTTTCCCGGATTTTTACGTTATGTCAGATCGCGACACGCTTTTTTCCGCGCCTATCGCCAGCCTGGGCGACTGGACCTTTGATGAACGGGTAGCCGAAGTCTTCCCGGATATGATCCAGCGCTCTGTTCCCGGTTATTCCAATATCACCTCCATGATCGGCATGCTGGCGGAGCGTTTCGTTCAACCCGGCACGCAGGTCTATGACCTGGGCTGTTCGCTGGGAGCGGCAACGCTGTCCATTCGTCGTAACGTTCATCACGAAGGCTGCAAGATTGTGGCTGTCGATAACTCACCGGCCATGGTTGAACGCTGCCGTCGCCACATTGACGCGTATAAAGCCCCTACGCCTGTGGAGGTGGTGGAAGGCGATATCCGCGATATCGACATCCAGAACGCCTCGATGGTGGTCCTGAACTTTACCCTTCAGTTCCTGGTGCCGGACGATCGTCAGCGGTTGCTGGATAAAATTTATCAGGGTCTGAACCCGGGCGGCGCGCTGGTGTTGTCTGAGAAATTCAGCTTTGAAGACGCCAGCGTGGGCGAATTGCTGTTCAATATGCACCATGATTTCAAGCGTGCAAACGGCTACAGCGAGCTGGAGATCAGCCAGAAGCGCAGCATGCTTGAAAACGTCATGCTGACGGATTCCGTTGAAACACACAAAGCGCGCCTGCGCAAAGCTGGATTTGAACACAGCGAACTGTGGTTCCAGTGCTTTAATTTTGGTTCTCTGGTGGCGCTGAAAGCCGGAGACACAGCATGATCGAGTTCGGTAATTTCTATCAACTGATTGCCAAAAACCACCTTTCCCACTGGCTGGAAACCCTGCCTGCGCAAATTGCCACCTGGCAGCGCGATCAGCAGCATGGTCTGTTGAAGCAGTGGTCCAACGCCGTGGAGTTTCTGCCTGAACTGACGCCTCATCGTCTGGATTTACTGCACAGCGTGACGGCGGAGAGCGAAGAGCCGCTCCCGGCAGGGCAGATCAACCGCATCGAAACGCTGATGCGTAACCTGATGCCGTGGCGCAAAGGGCCGTTCTCGCTGTACGGCGTGAACATCAATACCGAATGGCGCTCAGACTGGAAGTGGGATCGCGTTCTGCCGCATTTATCCGACCTGACCGGGCGCACCATTCTGGACGTGGGCTGCGGTAGCGGCTATCACATGTGGCGCATGATCGGCGCAGGCGCGCATCTGGCCGTCGGTATCGATCCGATGCAGCTGTTCCTGTGCCAGTTTGAAGCGGTGCGAAAGCTGCTGGGTAACGACCAGCGCGCGCACCTGCTGCCGCTGGGTATCGAGCAACTCCCTGCTCTGAAAGCCTTTGATACCGTGTTCTCGATGGGCGTGCTGTACCACCGTCGTTCCCCGCTGGAGCATCTCTGGCAACTGAAAGATCAGCTGGTCAGCGGCGGTGAGCTGGTGCTGGAAACGCTGGTCATCGAAGGGGATGAACATGCCGTTCTGGTGCCAGGCGATCGCTATGCGCAGATGCGCAACGTTTACTTCATCCCTTCCGCGCTGGCGCTGAAGAACTGGCTGGAGAAATGTGGGTTTGTCGATGTACGCATCGCCGATGTGTGCGTGACGTCGGTTGAGGAACAGCGTCGCACCGACTGGATGATCACCGAATCGCTGGAGCAGTTCCTCGATCCGGACGACCACAGCAAAACCGTCGAAGGCTATCCGGCCCCGATGCGTGCGGTATTGATTGCGACCAAGCCGTAGTTTGTGCCGGCTGGCGGCTGCGCCTTACCCGGCCTACGCGTCGCACGTTTTCTCCAAAATAGTTCAAGTTGCAGCAAGGCGGCAACGCAGCGAATCCCCGGGAGCTTACATCAGTAAGTGACCGGGGTGAGCGAGGCGGCCAACGCGGCTGCGGCTTGAAATATGAAGGAGAAAAAAAGGCCCCTGTGTAATTTGCAGGGGCCTGGTACAAGCAAGCATCATATTGGGCGACATGATGCGCGGTAAAAATCGGTACGTTGCTACACGTGATGACGTTCAATCAGCGATTTCATTTCCGCAACCGACTCTCCATCCACACCGTAGCGCGAGTACTCATCCGCTTCAGCATCCGTCGACATTGACAACCCTGTATTGCGATAACGCATGGGTGAAGGTATCCATTTACCCGCCGAGCTGTGTAGCTCTTCCACCCCTGCGTTTAAAAACAGTTCCAGATTGCTGGCGCGTACTCCTGCGCCCGCCATGATTATTGGAACACCGGAATGTGCTTTTAGTTCCGTAATTAATTTCAGTCCTTTTTCAGCCGAGGGCTGCTGGCCCGACGTCAGAACGCGCGCCACGCCCAGTTCTGCCAGCGTATCAAAGGCTTGTATCGGATCCTGACACATATCGAACGCACGATGAAAAGTGACCGCCATTCCCTGGGCTGCGCGCATGACCTGGCGCATACGCGAAAGATCGATGTTTCCGTCTTCGTCCAGCACACCGATCACCAGGCCCGGAAAACCGGAATCACGGACGAGGGCGATATCCTCAAGCATGGCACTGAACTCACCCGCCGTATAACAAAAATCACCGCCGCGCGGGCGAATAATCGGGTGCACCGGAATGGTGATGGCCTGACGGGCTGATTTCAGCACGCCAAAGGACGGGGTTAATCCCCCTTCTTTCGGTGCCGCGCAAAGCTCGATGCGATCGGCCCCCTGCCGTTGCGCAGTGACGGCACACTCCACGCTGTAACAACAAATTTCCAGCAGCGCCATGTCATCCTCCTTAAATTTCAATCAACGTACCATCGTGGCACGTTGCCCGATTCGTGTCTGGATCGACGCTCACAGTGCTTACGCTTCGCTGGCGACGATCTGCTCAATAGTCCAGGGATGGAATTTCACCGTCACGCTGCCGTCCGTTACGGCAAGCGTAGGGTTCGGTAAGCGTTCGCGCTCACCTTTTGGCGAGCTGGTTTTGACGAAAATACCCGGCTGGCTTAACCCCTCGTCGGAAAGCAGCGCCAGCGCACGGGCGTTCAGCGTCTCGGGCTCCCCAGGCAGAACAATTTCGATATGCTCCCAGCCTTCGTGCGGATAACGCTTCTCTCCTGGCCAGGGCAGTTCCACAACGGTGAATTGCCAGTGCGCCACCGTAACCGGCGCGTGAAGTTTGAACAGGCAAATCGGGCGACCGTTAATGATATTCTCTGACAGCAGTTCACCGCACTGTTCAAAGCCACGCCGCCAGCGTTCGGCGGTGGCATTCTGGTGGCAGCGCAAAGAGATATGATCGGCCTCAAGCGGCGCGATATCCAGCCCGAGACGGGTGGCAAGTTCTGTGAACGCCTGGGTGAAGCGCGGTAAATCTGCGGAAATATCATGCAGTTCGTCAATGGTGTGCCAGTTCGCCATGGGTCAGTCTCGTTTCGTGTCGCAAAGCCGCTAATTTACTCTGTTGACCTCTGTCGACCAACCGCAGAATCACGGTTTTTTTGACTGCATGATTATGCATACCGTCTTCGCCTGGATTCTGAGCAATCTTCGCCCCCCGCAGGGCTGACGCCCGAGGCCATTTGCAGTATACTCCCGCCCTAAATTCTTAAACTGGCGTGGGTGTTTTTTACCCGCATCAAAAACGTAAGGTATCCAGGTGAATATTCAGGCTCTTCTCTCAGAAAAAGTCAGTCAGGCACTGATTGCCGCAGGTGCGCCTGCGGATTGCGAACCACAGGTTCGTCAGTCAGCGAAAGTACAGTTTGGCGACTATCAGGCTAATGGCGTGATGGCAGTGGCTAAAAAACTGGGCATGCCGCCGCGACAGCTCGCTGAGCAGGTACTGACGCATCTGGATCTCAACGGCATCGCCAGCAAAACCGAAATCGCCGGTCCGGGCTTTATCAACATTTTCCTTGAGCCTGCGTTCCTGGCAAGCCACGTTGACGCGGCGCTGAAATCTGACCGTCTGGGCGTGGCTCAGCCAGAAGCGCAGACCGTGGTGGTTGACTACTCCGCGCCAAACGTGGCGAAGGAGATGCACGTCGGTCACCTGCGCTCCACCATTATCGGTGATGCGGCCGTGCGTACCCTGGAGTTCCTCGGTCACAAGGTGATCCGCGCTAACCACGTAGGCGACTGGGGCACGCAGTTCGGTATGCTGATTGCGTATCTGGAAAAACAGCAGCAGGAAAACGCAGGCGAAATGGCGCTGGCAGACCTGGAAGGTTTCTACCGTGAAGCCAAAAAACACTACGACGAAGACGAAGCCTTTGCCGAGCGCGCGCGCAGCTACGTGGTGAAACTTCAAGGCGGCGATCCGTACTTCCTCGAGATGTGGCGCAAGCTGGTGGACATCACCATGTCCCAGAACCAGCTTACCTATAACCGTCTGAACGTGACCCTGACCCGCGACGACGTAATGGGTGAAAGCCTGTATAACCCGATGCTGCCGGGCATTGTGGCGGACCTGAAAGCCAAAAACCTGGCGGTGGAAAGCGAAGGCGCAACGGTAGTATTCCTTGATGAGTATAAAAACAAGGAAGGCGAACCGATGGGCGTGATCGTCCAGAAAAAGGATGGCGGCTACCTCTACACCACCACCGATATCGCCTGTGCAAAATACCGTTACGAAACCCTGCATGCGGACCGCGTGCTGTATTACATCGACTCCCGTCAGCACCAGCACCTGATGCAGGCGTGGACTATCGTGCGTAAAGCGGGTTATGTGCCGGATTCCGTGCCGCTGGAACACCACATGTTCGGCATGATGCTGGGTAAAGACGGTAAGCCGTTCAAAACCCGTGCGGGCGGCACCGTGAAGCTCTCCGATCTGCTGGATGAAGCGCTGGAACGCGCCCGTCGCCTGGTGGCCGAGAAGAACCCGGATATGCCTGCTGACGAGCTGGAGAAACTGGCTAACGCGGTTGGGATCGGTGCGGTAAAATACGCGGATCTCTCCAAGAACCGTACCACCGACTATATCTTCGACTGGGACAACATGCTGGCGTTTGAAGGCAACACGGCGCCGTACATGCAGTACGCTTACACCCGCGTACTCTCCGTCTTCCGTAAAGCCAGTATTGACGAAAGCGTGCTGGCGAACGCCACGGTGACCCTTACCGAAGACCGTGAAGCACAGCTGGCTGCCCGCCTGCTTCAGTTCGAAGAGACGCTCTCTGTGGTCGCGCGCGACGGTACGCCGCACGTTATGTGTGCATACCTTTACGATCTGGCCGGTCTGTTCTCTGGCTTCTACGAACACTGCCCTATCCTGACCGCCGAGAGCGAAGCGGTGCGTAACAGCCGCCTGAAGCTGGCGCAGCTGACGGCGAAGACCCTGAAACTGGGTCTGGATACCCTGGGTATCGAAACCATAGAACGTATGTAAAAAAGAAACCCGGCGGTTGCCGGGTTTTTTTATAAATGAACGCCATCAGTCGTGAACGAGTACCTGGAAGGTATCTAATTCATACTCTCTGCCGTTATAGCCGATGCAGCAACCTCTGCTGAGGTGACTTCCAGCTTTACCCACAAAGAGACCGTTATCGAATTTTGCACGGGCAACGTAGAGCTTAGTGCCATTGGCTTCATGTCCCGCCTCAACCATATTCGGTGGGAAATGTTTATCCTTAACGTCTACCCATTTTAAAGCGCCCACGTAAACTTCAAATTCATTACAAAAGTGCTCTCTTCCTCCCCATGGGACCCATGCCGTATTGCCGAACACCCATTTCCCCGGATGAATCCCACCATTCACTTTTGCGCGAATAATAAACAATGGAGATGGTCCTTTGATACCAGGAACACCTATTTCATAACCTGCTACAGGCGCGTCCAATGGGATAAACTCATCCCTTTTCGCTGATTTCCACATAATGATGTCCTTTTCAGTCTAAATAATCATCCGTAGTTAAAATCATTAAAACTCAGAAATTGAATGAATGGCAAAGTCATTATTCAGGCTTTGAAAAATAATCACCTTAACCAGTGATTTTTCCGGGCCTTCCGCATGGATAAAACGGCGAAGCGCAATAAAGGTATGGAACTGGCCAGCCACAAGCTGGCTTCCGACATACAGTAGTGGGAAATAACCCGCACCATCAATATCCTTGAAAACCGTGTCGAACATATTGATATGTTCATCAGACATTTTATCGGCATGCATATTTACAGCAGGGTTAACGATAATACCGCCCATTGTATTTTCCATTGCATCACTCCTTGTATGAACATTAGAAGAATCTTAACGCAGATAAAAAATAGGATAAATACGGATTGTGTTTTGTGAAGAAAATCACGATTTAATACTAAGCGTAATGTATTTCCAGCCTAGTATTCACTCCATCAATATATAACACGCCTGATATTGATGGCGTAAGGTATTTTCCCGGTGCCATTATAAAAAAAAGCCTCTTCTAAAAGAGGCTTTGCAGTAATGAGATTATTATTCAGGTATTAAAAATATTTTCGTAAATATTCCGTCAGACACAGAATCGCCATTGCCTGTCCATACGGCATCGAGGTCAGCGGTATCTGGCGGTAAAACGCCAGATCGCTGCCCATCCCCGTCCCGAAGGACGTTTGCAGCAGTTCCCCTTCCTGCGAGATGTTTTGCACGATACCGCGGATCGCTTTCTCCGCCACCTCTGCATACTCTGCGCCGACATACCGCTTGCGCACGGCTTTCAGAATGCCGTAGGCAAACCCTGCCGTGGCCGACGCCTCCAGATAAGAATCAGGATCGTCCAGCAGCGTATGCCACAATCCACTCTCATCCTGACATTTTGCCAGTGCGGCGATCTGCGCATTTAGCACCTGCACCAGATAGCGACGAACGGCGTTGTTTTCTGGCAGATCCACCAGTTCGAGGAAATCCGGGATCACGATGGTCAACCAGCTGTTGCCGCGCGCCCAGCGGGCCCGGGCAAAGTTGTGATTGCCGTCGTAATTCCAGCCGTGGAACCACAGCCCCGTCTCACGATCCATCAGGTTCTGTACGTGGAGCAGGAACTGATAGATCGCCTCCTCGACGTACTCCGGCTTGTTAAGCAGCTTGCCGATTTTCGCCAGCGGCAGCACCGTCATCATCAGCGTGTCATCCCACATCTGCTGATGGTTCTCTTCCGCCAGTGTGATGTGCTGCATGCCGCCATGTTCGGTGCGCGGCATCTCATTCATCGCCCATTCCGCCCAGCTTTCCAGCCACGGCAGCCAGGCCGGGTTTTTGGTCTCTTCGTAGCGATACGCCAGTGTCAGGAACGGCGACATGGTATTCACGTTTTTGGTGGTTGCGCCTTCTGCGAAACGGTCATTAAACCAGCTGTCGATAATCTCGCGCATGCCTGCGTCACCGGTCTGGCAGTAATACTGCCAGATACCGTACAAACCAACGCCGTGCGTCCATTCCCATCCGGCCCAGCCTTTGGTATCGATCACGCGCCCGTCGTCCAGCCGCAGCAAAAACTCACCCGTTTTGTCGTGGATATTGACCAGATTATGCGTCACCTTTTGAATCAGCGATTTCAGTTCATCCCTGGCGATAAAGCGCTCAGGCTGACGCAGTAACGGGCTATGTTTGACAGGCCAAACTTTCATCATCTTAACCTCTGTTGTATGTCGAATTCAGTACCGCACGATCCTTCAGTGAAGGGGCCGCCGGCTTGTTGCGATTCAGGTAACCGATATTGTTGTTGCCCCACAGGGATTCATACGGCATACCGGCCAGCATCTCCACGGTGGCGCGGGCCTGCGGGGTCGCCGCCTCCGGCATCGCATGGCCGGACTCGCGCATTTTCGCGGTCTCTTCACGCAGGGTGCTGTGGGTCTGCAAATTGAGTTTGAAGCGCAGGGAGACCAGGAAGCCGCAGAACAGTACCAGAATGGTGCCGACGCTCAGGATCATCAGGATAGTGTGGCTCACTTCCGCAGGCTGCACTTTTTGACCGCTGACAAAGCCAGACATCTGCATCACGATCCCCACCAGCATTACCGCACCGGCCTGGGACGCTTTACGGGTCAGCGTCATGATGCCCGCGAAGATCCCTTCGCGACGCTGACCGGTGATCACTTCGTCCACGTCAGCAATGTAGGTGTAGGTATTCCACGGTACGTAGTTGATACCCCCGCGGCCAAGACCGGCAACCGCAGAGATCAGCAGCAGCAGAGCGTAAACGTCGCTCAGGCCCGCGTAATAAAGCACCGCGTAAGAGAGCGAGGCCAGGCCAAACAGCACGACCACCATGCGGTAAGACGGCGCAGGTCCGAAGCGAATGCACAGCGGGATCATGCCAATCACGGCGAGGAACTGGAAGATGGCCATCGTGCCCAGCAGGTTGGACGCCATGGATGCTTCCTGCATCAGCACAAACACCACGTAATAGGTGAATACGGCGTTGAACACATCCTGGGCAATATAGCCGCCGAGATACATGCCCAGATGCTGGCGGAAAATCTTGATACGCAGCGTCGAACTTAATTCGACAAAAAGACGGTTCAGGCTCTGTCCCAGGGTCAGCTTTTTCTTCTCTTCTTCAGCGCGCAGGGCTGCTTCAGACCACTCTTCCCGCGGACGCTCCCAGGTGAAGAACCAGACGAAAGTAAGCATCAGCGCGCAAAGTACGGAGAAGACCAGGCTTGCATAGAAGAAGGAGATCGCGTTGTCTTTGCCGAAATGCGTGAGCAGGATCCCCGGCAGGAAGGAGGCCAAAATGGCGGACATTTGGGCCATGGAGATACGCGCCCCGGAGAATTTGGTTTTTTGTTTGAAATCGTCAGTCATTTCCGGCACCAGCGTTTCATACGGCACCAGAATCATGGTGTAAACAATATCAAAGATCAGATACGTCAGCAGGTAATACCAGAAACTCATGTCCCCTACCCACATCAGCGAGTAGCTGAAAACGCAGGGAATACCGAGCAGGATGAAGAACTTACGCCGGCCAAAACGCTTACCCAGCCAGGTGGTACCAAAATTATCGGTTAAAAAGCCCATTAACGGACTGACAACCGCATCCAGCACCCTTGCGGCGGCGAAGATAAAGGTTGCTTCAATCGGTGTGAGTCCACAGAAGGTCGTATAAAAATACAAAAGCCAGGCGGCCGTCAGGGCGGTAGTCCCCGCTCCGAGGAAGTCCCCTGAACCGTAAGCAAGATAATTTGCGAGTCCAATTTTACGTGTTTTCATTGCCGTCAACCCTAATCAGTTTTGGGAGACTCCCTGTAAGCAAACCTCGTCCGGGAGCTTTTACACGGCTACAGTAAAAGTATCGACCTGGTGAAACCTTTCTGTTTCTGCCATCACAGGGTGGTGAATGGCAAAAATGCAAAGAGTGTCAATACGCGTGTCACTGATTTATAAAACAGCGTTTCTTTTGTATCAAAAGGGAAGGTCAATTTTGCGAGCCAGCCTTCAGAAATGCCTGAAGACTGGCGAAAAGGCGGGCAGTTAGCGGTAGTTGACGAGCACCTCGTTGCGCTGAACCTTCAGCGCCGGGATCAGACGTCCACCGCCTGGCACTTCCCAGATAAAGCGTAAAGGTTCCTGAGCAGACACCCCGTTGAAGGCCTGGGTGATGCCACTTTGGCCCTCGATTTCCGCGCAGCGGGTCAGCGAGCACAGCCGCACCCGCAACCCGGCCGGTGTGGGCCCCGTCAGGGTGTAATTCCAGGCCACCAGCGTCATCTGCCCGGAGACGGGCTCAGAGGCTGACAGCGGACGGGAGGAGATCGACTCCCCCCGATGGTTGAGCGTTAAGCCGATACTGCTGGCCTGCCATGCCCCCTCGCCTGCGGCCTGCACCGCCAGCGGGAAAAATAAGATCCACAGCCACTTACGCATTATTTCCCTCCTATGGTCGCCGTCATGCGAATATTGCGGTTATCGGACAGCTCCATATTCGACAGCACCACCAGCTGGTTCAGGCTCCGGCGCAGGAAGCGCGACAGCAGCGGACGCAGCGCATGATTCACCAGCAGCACCGGCGGCGCGCCCAACATCTCCTGACGCGCCAGCGCCTCCTGGGTTTGCGCCAGCAATCTGTCCGCCAGACCCGGCTCCAGCCCGCCACCGCCCTGTAGGGCCTGAAGCAGCAGACGTTCCAGCGGCGTGTCCAGGCCAATCACCTGCACTTCGCCGGTTCCCGGGAACCATTGCTGGGTTATGGCGCGCCCGAGCGCCACGCGCACCACCGCCGTCAGCTCATATGGATCGCTCTGGAGCGGCGCATGCTCGGCCAGTGTTTCCAGAATGGTGCGCATATCGCGGATCGGCACCTTCTCATCGAGCAGATTTTGCAGCACTTTGTGCAGGGTGGTTAAGGTCAGCACGCCCGGCACCAAATCTTCGGTCAGCTTCGGCATCTCCTGCGTTACGCGGTCAAGCAGCTGCTGCGCCTCCTGACGTCCAAACAGTTCCGCGGAGAACTGGCCAATCAAATGGTTGAGGTGCGTCGCGACCACGGTACTGGCCTCAACAACCGTGTAACCCTGGATCTGCGCCTGCTCTTTCAGGGCGCTCTCAATCCAGATGGCCGCCAGACCAAAGGCCGGGTCGGTCGTCTGCTCACCCGGCAACGTGCCAGCGGCCGTGCCAGGGTTAATCGCCAGCCAGCGGCCGGGGTACGCATCACCGCTGCCGATTTCCACCCCTTTCATCAGGATGCGGTAGCGTGCGGGCGGGAGATCCATATTGTCCCGGATATGCACCACCGGCGGCAGGAAGCCCATGTCCTGGGCGAATTTTTTACGAATGCTGCGGATACGGCCAAGCAGTTCGCCATCCTGCTGGAAGTCCACCATCGGGATAAGGCGGTACCCCACTTCCATCCCCAGCGAATCTTCGAGCTGAACGTCGTTCCAGGTGGCTTCCACCGCCTGGGTGTTCTCAGGCATTTTGACCGGCGCTGGCTCTGCCTTAGGCTGCGTTTCGCGGCCACGCATCCACCAGGCAAGGCCCAGCAGCGCGGCAGTGAACAGCAGGAATACCAGGTTTGGCATGCCCGGCACCATACCGAGCAGGCCCAGTACCGCCGCGGAGAGCAGCATAACGCGCGGGTTGCTGAACAACTGCCCCACCATCTGCTCGCCTACATCCTGATCGGTGCTGACGCGGGTCACAATTACGCCCGCCGCGGTGGAGATCACCAGTGCCGGGATCTGCGCCACCAGACCATCACCAATGGTCAGCAGCGTATAGCTTTCCGCTGCGTGGCCCATGTCCATGCCGTGTTGCAGCACGCCGACCAGCAGGCCGCCGACGACGTTAATCACCATGATCAGAATGCCCGCGATGGCGTCACCGCGCACAAACTTACTCGCACCGTCCATGGAGCCGTAGAAATCTGCCTCCTGGGTCACTTCGGCACGGCGTTTTTTTGCTTCATCTTCCGCAATCAGCCCGGCATTCAGGTCGGCGTCGATTGCCATCTGCTTGCCCGGCATCCCGTCGAGCACGAAGCGCGCGCCCACTTCTGCGATACGCCCCGCCCCTTTAGTGATAACCATGAAGTTGATAATCACCAGAATGACGAACACCACGATACCGATGGCGAAGTTGCCGCCCACCAGGAAGTGACCGAAGGCTTCGACCACCTTGCCCGCCGCCGCCGCGCCGGTGTGCCCTTCCATCAGGATGATACGCGTGGAGGCAACGTTCAGCGCGAGGCGCAGCAGCGTGGTGAACAGCAGGATCGTTGGAAACGCGGCGAACTCCAGCGTGCGCTGGGTGAACATCGCCACCAGCAGCACCATGATGGACAACGCAATGTTGAAGGTGAAAAGCAGGTCGAGGATAAATGCCGGTAACGGCAGCACCATCATCGACAGAATTAGCAGGATCAGAATCGGTCCGGCAAGGATCTGCCATTGCGTCGATTTCAGGTTGCCGGGCAGGCGCAACATTGCCACCAGATTAGCCATCAGTGTCCTTCTCGTTCAAAAAATCCAGTGCTTCAGGCACCGGAAGGTTCTCAGGTTTTACAGGTCGTTGACCGCCCGCTAAACGCCAGCGTTTCAGTTGCCACACCCAGGCCAGCACCTCTGCGACAGCGGCGTAGAGCTGGCCCGGGATCTGTTGTCCAATTTCCGCGTGGCGATACAGCGCACGGGCTAATGGCGGTGCTTCAAGGATCGGTACACGGTTTTCCGTCGCGATTTCACGAATGCGCAGCGCAATCAGCCCGGCCCCTTTCGCCACCACTTTCGGTGCGCTCATTTTGTTTTCGTCGTACTGAAGCGCCACGGAGTAGTGGGTCGGGTTAGTGACAATCACATCGGCTTTCGGCACATCTTCCATCATGCGACGACGCGCGGCAGCACGTTGCATCTGGCGGATACGGCCCTTGACGTGCGGGTCGCCTTCCATCTGTTTATATTCATCGCGAATATCCTGACGCGACATTCGCAGCTTCTTGATATGAGAAAAGATCTGGAAGATAACGTCGAACGCCACCATCGGAATAATGCTGAGAACCACCAGCAGCGAGCCTAATCCGACCAGGTTCAGGGCATTCTTCATCGCCGTCATGGGGGATTCACTGATCAGACGCATCATCTCCGGCCAGTGGTGCCACAGAAAAAACCCGGCAGCACTGCCCATAAGAAGCGATTTCAGGATCGCTTTAAGAAGCTCAGCCCCGGTTTGAGCTGAAAACATTTTCGCAATACCGGGTAGCGGGTTGAGCTTGGAGAATTTCGGTTGCAGCGATTTACCGCTGAACATCAGGCCACCGAGCATGACCGGCGAAACAAGAGCCACGATGACCACCCCGGCAATCAACGGCAGCAGAGCGATCATGGCGCTTTTAACCAGGTTGATGATCTGAATGAGGATCAGATTGGGGTCATTGACCATGCTGTGATCAAAACGTAAGCCAGCAGAGAGCATTCCCGCCAGTCTGCGGGCAAGCATCTCCCCGCCCCACCAGATTATGCAGACGCCCACCACCAGGATCAGCAGGGAGGTCAGCTCTCGGGATCGGGGGATCTGCCCATCCTCACGGGCTTTTTCAAGTCGGTGGGGTGTGGGGGCTTCTGTTTTGTCGTCGTTCTCTTCTGCCACTGTGCCTGCTCGCAGCCCATTAATTCACGGGTATCATGCCAGCGCAGAGAAAATCCAATGGCGGGAAAAGCCCGTTAATTCGGGCTCTTTTCGCTGTTTTTGTTCTGAACAACCTCAGGCCGCGTTCACAGCCTGAGGCAGAAGGGCAATCAGAAACCAAGACTGTCCAGCAGATCGTCCACCTGATCCTGGCTTGCCACCACGCCCGCTTTACTAGTGTCAAGCTGTGGACCATTGAGCAGGCTTTCGTTCTCGCGTTTCGGACGGGCAGCCGGTTCCGGAATATTTTCCAGCAGCACCATCAACAGCTGACGTTCAATCTCCTGAATCACATCCATCATGCGCTTGATCACCTGGCCGGTGAGGTCCTGGAAATCCTGCGCCATCATGATGTCCAGCAGTTGCGCATTGGTGAAGCTGGTGTGCCCTGGCACATCGCCCAGGAACTGACGGGTGTCCGTTACCAGTTCGCGGGCATCCGCCAGCTCAATGGGGTTCTCAAACCACTCATCCCAGCGTTGGGTCAGCGCTTTCGCCCCCTTCTCCATCGCATCCTGGTGCGGCTGTGACGCCTCAACGCTGTTCAGCGCTCGCTCGGCCGCCTGCGCGGTCATCTGCACCACGTAGTCCAGACGGTCGCGCGCGTCGGGGATGGCTTCCGCCGCTTCGGCGATAGCCTGGTCCAGCCCCAGCTCACGGAGGCTGTCGCGCAGCATGCGGGTCAGGCTACCAATACGGGCAATAATGTCGCTCGGCGAATGTTCTTCAACGGGTTTCATAGCAGGTTGCAACATTTCCATCACCTCACATGCCGAGTTTCTCGAAGATCTTCCCGAGCTTCTCTTCCAGAGTCGCCGCGGTGAATGGCTTCACCACGTAGCCGCTTGCGCCCGCCTGTGCAGCGGCAATAATGTTCTCTTTCTTCGCTTCTGCGGTCACCATCAGCACCGGCAGAGAGGCCATGCCTGCATCCGCGCGGATGGTTTTCAGCAGTTCGAGACCGTCCATGTTCGGCATGTTCCAGTCGGAAATCACAAAACCAAACCCGCCAGCCTGGAGTTTGTTCAGCGCATCCACCCCGTCTTCTGCTTCTTCAACGTTGTTGAAGCCTAGCTCTTTTAGCAGGTTGCGCACAATGCGACGCATGGTGGAAAAGTCATCCACAACCAAAAACTTAAGCTCTTTATCCGCCATAAAATAATACTCCTGAGTCAAATACGTATTGCCTGTCCGGCACTGATTTTCGCCAGCATCTGCTGGCTTACCTGGCTAAGATCGACCACTTCGCTTACGCCACCCATATTGATGGCCTCGCGCGGCATGCCGAACACCACACAACTTGCTTCATTCTGCGCAATCGTCCAGGCGCCAGCCTGGTGCATCGCGAGCATTCCGGCGGCGCCGTCGTTGCCCATCCCCGTCAGGATCACCCCCACGGCGTTGCGCCCCGCATGTTTCGCCACCGAATGAAACAGCACATCCACCGACGGACGGTGCCGGTTAACCGGCGGCCCGTCATGAATTTTGATCTGATAGTTCGCCCCGCTGCGCGCCAGCTCCATATGTTTGTCACCCGGGGCGATATACGCGTGACCCGGCAGCACGCGCTCGCCGTCTTCCGCCTCTTTCACGCTGATCTGGCACAGCTTATTCAGGCGCTCCGCGAATGAGCGGGTAAAGCCCGGCGGCATATGTTGCGTAATCAGGATACCCGGGCTTGAGAGCGGCAATGGCTGGAGTACATGGCGAATTGCCTCTGTTCCTCCGGTTGACGCCCCAATGACCAGCAGTTTTTCCGAGCTGAGTAACGGTCCGGCCTTCAGGGTTGCCGGCGCGGCCATCGGCTTGTGGGCCGCCAGTTTTGCGCGCGACGCGGTACGGATTTTCTCGGCGATCATCTCGCTGTACGCCAGCATCCCCTCGCGAATGCCGAGCTGCGGCTTGGTGACAAAATCCACCGCCCCCAGCTCCAGCGCGCGCAGGGTTATCTCCGAGCCTTTCCCGGTCAGGGAAGAGACCATCACCACCGGCATCGGGCGCAGGCGCATTAATTTTTCCAGGAAATCGATGCCATCCATGCGTGGCATTTCGACATCCAGCGTCAGCACGTCGGGGTTATATTTTTTGATTAAATCCCGCGCGACCAGCGGATCGGGCGCTGTTGCCACCATCTCCATATCGCTGTGGCTATTGATGATTTCGGTCATAATCTGACGCATCAGCGCAGAATCATCGACAGACAATACCCTGATTTTACTCATGCTTTTTCCTTACTCAGCGCATAAACCGTTTGCCCACGCAGGCTAAACTCACGCACGAGGTTGCTGAAGTTTTCCGAGTGCCCGGCAAACAGTAAACCGTCAGGCTTGAGCAACGGAACAAAGCGACGCAGAATGTCCTGTTGCGTCGTTTTATCAAAATAGATCATCACGTTACGGCAAAAAATGGCGTCGAATGGCCCCGGCACGTTGTACTGCTTATCCAGTAAATTAACGGGAGCAAATTCCACGCAGTTCGCCAGCTCCTGGCGTACGCGCACCAGTCCTTCATGCGGGCCGGTACCGCGCATGAAGTAACGCTGTAGCTGCTGAGGAGACAGCGTTTTTAGTTCATCCTGGCGATAAACGCCGTTACGGGCTTTTTCCAGCACTTCGGTGTCGATGTCGCTGGCGTACACTTTCCAGCGGCCCGGCGCCATTCCCAGGGTGTCTGCAAGGGTTATGGCCAGCGAGTACGGCTCTTCCCCGGTAGAGGCTGCCGCGCTCCAGACGCGATACTCTCCGCTACGGCGACGGGCGTGTTCCGCCAGCACCGGGAAGTGATGCGCCTCGCGGAAAAACGCGGTCAGGTTGGTGGTTAATGAGTTGATAAATGCCTGCCATTCGGCGCTGTTCTGGTTCGCTTCGAGCATGCTCAGATAGCGGCCAAAATCATCCAGCCCCAGCGTGCGCAAGCGCCGCACCAGCCGGTTGTAGACCATGTCTCGCTTATGGTCCGCAAGCACGATCCCCGCACGCTGGTAGATTAACTGACATATCCGACGAAAATGCGCGTCGGACAGCGCGAGGCGCTGTGTCATCTGCAACAATAATGACGTTTGCCCTGAGGGCATGGGTGATGTCATAGCGCCTTCTCAATCACATTCAGGATACAACGGGTACGGCCTGTGACCGTCCGACTTCTGTTACTGCTTCAACGTGCTCTTTCACATTAAATACGGCGACCAACCCGGTAAGGTGATCCGCCTGGTTTGCCAGCTGATCGGTAGCCGCCGCCGCCTCTTCCACCAGTGAGGCGTTCTGCTGCGTAACCTGATCCATCTGTGTAACGGCCTGCGCCACCTGCTCAATACCACGGCGTTGTTCATCAGACGCCGAGGCAATCTCGCCCATAATGTCGTTAACCCGCGTCACGGAGGTGACAATCTCGTGCATGGTCTGCGCGGCGGTATCCACCAGCGCGGAGCCCTGCTGAACGCGGGAGACCGACTCTTCTATCAGCCCTTTGATCTCTTTCGCCGCGTTGGCGCTGCGACTGGCGAGGTTTCGGACTTCACCGGCAACCACCGCGAACCCGCGCCCCTGCTCTCCGGCACGCGCCGCTTCAACGGCCGCGTTCAGCGCCAGAATATTGGTCTGGAACGCGATACCGTCGATGACGCTGATAATGTCGCCAATTTTCTGCGAGCTGGCGGCAATCTGCTGCATCGTGCTGGCGACGTGAGAAGCCTGGTCGCCCCCACGTTTCGCCGTCATCGCCGCCTGTTTTGACAAGTCGGACGCCTGACGCGCGTTATCGGCGTTCTGGCTTACCGTCGCGGTCAGTTGCTCCATGCTGGCCGCCGTCTGCGCCAGCGATGCCGCCTGCTGTTCGGTGCGGGATGAGAGGTCGTTATTGCCTGCCGCAATCTCGGAGATCCCGGTATGCATGGCGTAACTGCCCTGACGAACGTTGCTTACCGTTTCCCGCAGCGAACTCTGCATCGCCTTCAGGCTGGCGAAAATCGCTGATATTTCATTCCTGCCATACACGGCCACCGGACGCGCCAGGTCGCCCTTCGCCATACTGTCGAAGTGGCTGCTGACGATCGCCAGCGGCTGGACGATCATTTTGCGCGACCACCACAGCGAGCCGCCGGTCAGCAGGGCGGCCAGGATCACCATGGTCAGGAAAATCACCCCTGACATGCGGTAGCTGGTACGGCTGTCCGCACCGGCACGCGCCACAAACTGGTTAATATCCTGCTGCCATGCGTTAAAGCTGTCGTCAAATGCCGCCTGAGACGCCTGCACCGGCGCGGTCAGGAAGTCAGAAAGCTGGTTGTTCTCCAGCCACGTCGCCTGATGGTCGAGATCGCCGTACCACACATCAAAGTTCTTTTTCATGGCGACTTTCAGCGTTTTCTCTTTCTCACTCACCGCCTCCTGTGCCGTAAACGTCTTAAACTGCGCGTCGGCCTGCTTCAGGCTGCTGCGGGCCACGACCATCAGCGCCTTAATATCATCCGGCGGATAGCTCAGCGCGGTTAACGTCCCTGCTTTGTTCAGCGCAGTGCTTGCCTGTAACAGCACGGCACGCGTTTGTGCCAGTGCGGAGCGCTGCTGATTACTCGTCTCAACTTCCTGCAAATTCTGATAGCCATCGCGAAACGCCCAGAAAGACAACCCGTTACTGCCAACCTGCAAAACCCCACACAGGATCAGAATCAAAAACAGTGTGGTCGAGATACGAATACGATTTAACATCCACGCTCCCATCAAGCGGCAAGCAGCCGCGGTTTAATTGTCAGTCAAAATGTTTCCCAGTTTTCATCTTGTCCGGTCACCGCTGCGCGCGTAGGTGTTGCCACGGGCGCCGGGGTTGCTTCGCTGTACGCTGACCGCGAGCTGACCGTATTTGTTGTTTTTGAAGTAAGACGGAACGCCGAGACGGCCATTTTCAGGCGGCTCGCCTGATCCTCAAGCGCAGCGGCCGCGGCAGCGGACTCCTGCACCAGGGCGGCGTTTTGCTGCGTCACACGATCCATTTCCGATACCGCCAGAGCGACCTGGTCAATACCACGACTCTGCTCATCCGATGCAGAGGCGATTTCACCCATGATGTCCGTCACGCGCGTCACGGCATTCACGATGTCATTCATGGTTTCACCCGCACTTTCCACCAGCACCGAGCCGGTATCCACGCGTGAAACAGAGTCTTCAATCAGGGCTTTGATCTCTTTCGCCGCATTGGCGCTGCGGCTGGCGAGGTTACGTACTTCGCCAGCGACCACGGCAAACCCACGTCCCTGCTCGCCCGCACGCGCCGCTTCAACGGCCGCGTTCAGCGCGAGAATGTTGGTCTGGAAGGCAATGCCGTCGATAACGCTGATGATATCGGCGATTTTCTTCGAGCTGTCGGCAATGTCATGCATGGTTTTCACCACGCCGTCGACCACCCGACCGCCGCGCTGGGCGGTGTCGGACGCGCTTTCTGCAAGCTGCGACGCCTGACGGGCGTTGTCGGCATTCTGCTTCACGGTCGCGGTGAGCTGCTCCATGCTGGCCGCCGTCTCTTCCAGAGCGGACGCCTGCTGTTCGGTACGGGACGAGAGATCGTTGTTGCCCATCGCGATTTCACTCGTGCCGGTATAGATGGCATCCGCCCCCTCGCGCACGTTGGCGACGGTATCAATCAGCGAACGCTGCATATGGTCGACGCTGGTCGCCAGCTCGGTGATCTCGTTGCGACCAGAAACGGTCAGCGTTTTCGTGAGATCGCCCCGGCCAATATCGCGGATATGGGCAATGACGCGGCCAAGCGGATTAAGAAGGATATGACGAATGCCGTACCACACGGCCACCAGCACGATGACCAGCGCGAGGGCGAGCACCGCCATCTGCCATTTCGCGAAACGGTAGTCGTTCTGGCTTTGCGTAAAGGCGGAGTGATAAAGCTCGCCGCTGGCTTTGGCGTACTCGCCGAGCGCCGCGCCGAGGGCGTTCTGCATGCCCTGGGTCGGCTGCGCGAAATAGGCATCCATATTGCCCTTCTCCAGGAACTGCACCAGCTCCGTGAGGCCGGCGAAGTAGGCCTGATATTTTTCATCTATGTTCGCGCTCGCCTGCACCATTGCGGGCTGAGGGGCGATTTTTTTGAAGGCCTCGTAATGTTTCGCCGCATCTGCCAGGGTGGCGCGCGCATTCTTCAGCAGTTCCGTTTTTGCGCTGCTCTGCTGGTTGTTCGGATCCATCATCATGCGGGCAGACGAGCGGCTCAGATTGATACGCGTCTGCAACATCAGATCCCAGGTTGTGGTCAGTTCGCTTTGCTGCATCCGCAAATCGTTCGAGGCCGCGAAGCTGTCCTGGTTCTGTTTTAACGAGGAGAAAAAGAGGCCGCCAGAAATAAGCTGAAGAAGTGCGAAAATGACCAGCACCATCATAAGCATTGTGACAACGCGGATACGGTTCAACATACAACACCTTCTCATCGATTGATTAACGGTGTTATCGGCAGGGGCCACGGGAACTTTACATTTGCGAAAGGGAAAAGCGCGGGGAGTCAGAACGCGACGTCAACGATCAGCGTGTCGGTGTAGGTTCCGGCAGGCGGCGTGGCCTGGCTGGTCAGGACCTTAGCGCTGTAGTTATAGGTGCGTAAAAGCCCGTCGGTACTGACCTGGGATGAGCTGGCGCTGGCCCAGCGCTCGCTGCCACTGCCGCCCCAGCGGTTGCTGGTCGCCTCTTTATAGATGTCGTAACTCATAAAATTGCTGCCGCTAACCATACGACGAACGTTGTTCAGGGCGTTTGCTCCATTATTAATGCCTATGGTGTAGGTGCTGCCCTTGGTGCAGGTGACGGCGATCGACTGCGAAACGGTGGGAAAATTTTGCACCAGCGGCGCGCTGTTAAAATTCACGTCCGGCGTGGTCATCGTGCTGCAATCGTTGGTGACGGTCATGTTGAGGAGAATGGAGGTAGTTGCCGTGCCGGTTTGCGGGGTCAGGCATAGCCCGCCCGCGCCAACGGCGCACACGTTGTAGTTGATGCTGAACGTTAACAACACCTGGTACGGCCCGGCCGTGACGTTCTGCCCCGGCACAGTACGGAAATAAAGCGGAATGTTGTAGCGCCTTGACCCCAGCAGCCCGAGCAGGGTGTTGCCATTCCAGGTATAGGTTTTGCTGATTTGTACTTCACTGTTTCCGCCGCAACCAGTGGCACCGCACAGGCGCGTGGGGATAACATCCGCGATGGCCGCATTATCGGTACGTTTCATGGTGGCGCGGCTGTTGGCGGCTATCGACGCCGAGGTGTAGGTCAGCGTCACCGAGTCGTTGGTTAGCAGGTTGAGAACAGTATCGCAGGACACCACCAGCGTGCCGGTGGTTTGCACCTCCCCCGTACTGCTCAGGGCGAATGAGGTGACGCTGCCAAACGAGGCGTTCACCGTACTGACGGTGCAGGCTGCCCAGCCGCTGCCCGAGAACAGCAACAGTATGCCTATCAACAGGCGTTTCACGGCGCCTCCCGGCAGGTCAGCGGACCGTAGGTTTGCAGCTTATGCTCGGGATTTGCGCCCACGTTCAACGTTGCGATACAGCGTTTACCGTCCGGGGTGATGACCTCCAGAGGATTCACATCGTTGAGGTTTTCCAGCCAGGCGAGGCCGTCGTAGCCAACAACCGCGCTACTGCGGGACGCGCGTTTGACCTGGCTTCCCACCGGGATCGCATTGCCCTGCGTGTCATGCAGGATCACGCTGGCAACCCGCTCCTGCTCCATCGGGAAATCCACCAGATAACCGTTATGCCGACGAATCGCCACCCGACGCTCGGTCTCTTTCAGCCGGGTATCCGCAGGTAAGTTCAGGGTATCAATGCGGTAGCTCGCCGGGTAATAGGCGGAAACGCCGCTGACCAGCAGATAACCTTTGTTATTGGTTTTACCAACCGGCTGGTTCTCGTAGCTGACGGGTACGTCCGGATGTCCGTCGGTGCTGATCACCACAAACGCATCGTTGATTTTGTTCGCCGCAAACAGCTCACCGTCCATCAGGACGACAGAGCCCATCGCCTCCCCCCACCAGGTCATCATTCCCTTCTCACCGTAGCCGCCGCCCTGAAGCTCAACATTGTTATTCCGCCAGCCGAGCGTGGCCTGTTGATAGTTACTCGACCGCGACTGGTTGGCCCAGGCCATGTTCCAGCTAAAGCCGCCGTCAGACGGCATCGAGTGGTTGTAGTTAATGCGTTGAGTGCTGCCTGCGTCAGGCGTGTTTTCAAAGGTAACGGCGGCGCTGTCACGTTCGCCCAGAGGGACCTGCAACGACAGTGCAACCGTCCAGTCATCCCGCTGCTGGTCACGGCTGGCCGCCAGGTAAATACTGCTTGAGCGCCACAGATTTCGGCTCCAGGAGAGGTTGAGCAGCTCGGTTTTCCGGCTGTCAAAACTCTCCACGCCGATCCACGCCGCACCGATATTGCCGTAATCACCGAGGTTAAAGGTTAAGGAGTACTGGTCGGTATTGCGGCTCAGGCTGGCAACGGGGTTATCATATTCATCATAAACGGTGGGCTGATCGTACAGGGCGAGGTTGCCGAAGCCGCGGTCGCGTCGGGTATGCTGGGTCGCTACGCTAAACTCGCTGGTGCTGTACTGATAGCCCCAGTTCATCTGGCCCCCTTCGTCGCCGCGCATCCGGCTTTGGGTATAAGACGTATTCACCACGCCAAAACGCCCGAGCTTCAGCACCGTGCCCGCGCCGCCGAGCGCCAGCGACTCCGCCCCTTCCGCATGCCCCTCCAGCGTCAGCCAGTCGGTCACCCCGTAGCGATACGATCCGCTGCCCGCCGCCGGGCCATAGTCAAAATTCTCTATACCGTAGTTGCGCCGCAGGCTGCCCAGCGTTACGGCGCCGTCGCTTAACCCCTGCTTCAGCAGATCGCTGCTGACATAAAACGGCAGCGTGGTGCTCACCTGACGTCCCAGCGCGTCGGTGGTGACCAGTACCGCATCCCCTGCGCCGTTGATGTACGGCAGATTAGTGAGGGTAAACGGCCCCGGCTGAAGGCGGGTGGAGCCGGAACGGTAGCCATTAATAAAGAGATCGACCGAGGTCGGGACGGCCGCCTCACCGGAAAACGCCGGCAGCGGCCAGGTCACCAGATCCGGACGCAGGGAGAAGTCGCGCCCGTAGCTGATCCCGCCCATCCGCACGCTGGTGCTCCAGCTCAGCGCATCGCTGATGACGTCCCCAACGGTCCACGTGGTGGCATCCTCCTCGTTGGTGATCAGCAGGGTTGAGTCATAGCGCACGTATCCTTCCTGCTGCCCGCTGCTTCCGGCGAAATTCTGTCGGGCGTACCCTGTCGAAGAAAACGAATAGTCTTCGTTGAAATAGCGGAACTCATGCCACACCGACGCCTGGCCGCCCGTGTGTTCGGTATGGTTGGTATAAACGTCGTAGTTGAGCAGCGCGCCCCGGCCATAATGCGGCTTGCTTTGCGCGCTCTGACCGCTAAACGACGTGATCCGCGCCGCAACCCAGTCCCGGGGGACCGTCAGCATGAGCCGCTGGGCGCTGCTGTCATACTCTACGCGTACCGATGAGAGCGTTGAAAGGTTCACCTCTCCGGCAGGCACATGCTCCTGCGGCAGTCCGGCGCGAAGCAAATCCGCTCCTGAAATAAACCAGGCGCCCTCGCGCTGCGTCACCGGCACCACCAGACCCGTGTCATAGTGGTTCAGCACCAGGGCGAGCTGGAATACAGCTTCGCCGTTCATCGTCCGCGCGTCCGGCGGCGGCGGTAAACTGTCGTCGCCGGTTTCGGCAAATGCGCTGGTACTGACGCAAAGCAGGATCATCATCGCCGGTTTCAGTTGACGGGCGTCGATTGCCATTGCGTATCCCTGGCATTAATTTGCGCGCTCATCCGATTCGGCTGATAAATCCCTGCCGGAAGCGGCCAGCTTCGGGTGCTGCCTGGCAGCACATAACCCAGCAGCCCCTCGGCAACCGTGCGTTTTTGCCCGCCCTGCTCAACCGCAACCTGGCTGAGCCTGACGTGAACGTTCCCCTGATTGCGGACCTCAAGCGCGGGTTTCCCCTCCTCCTGAATGACCCGCCAGTTGAGCTGCTGAGTGTTCGCCAGCGCGTGATGCTCTCCTTCGTTGAGGGTGGGGATCCCCTGTCCATAAACAAATAAGGGAATGGAATAGCGCATTTGCAGTTTGAGGCCCATAGACGGTTCCGCTTTGGCATCCGGCTGGGGAATCTCATCTACAATGATGCGGTAGGCTTGCTCGACGCCGGACGGGATCGTCCCCTGCTTAATCAGGCGAATAAGCTGTTTACTGCCCTTAGCGATAGTCACGATCGGCGGGCTGGCGACCACATCCTGCTGGGCGGTGTAACGCTCATATCCGCCCTCCTGTTTCCAGCGCACAATGCGTATCTGCATTGTCGTGGCGCTGTTGCCCTGATTCTGGATCCACAATTCAGTTGCTCTGGCGTCTGCCGAAAGCCACGGATCGATAGGCCAAAGAAGAATGGTTGCGGCTGCTTGCGCCTTAACCGCTGTAAGGGCCGTTATCCCCAACAGACTCAACAGGCCTGACCGCCTGAAAAATGGCTTCATCAATGCTCTCCCTTTCCTACCATGACAAGGTCACGGTGAGTTGATCTGAATACGTTCCTGACGGGCTAAACCCGGTCAAAAGCGCGACGCCAAAAAGAGGCAGCGCGATGTTATTGCTGTTGGTATAGGTAATCGGTATTGCCTGGTTAACCCCAATTTCACTGTTTGCGGCCAAAGAGCTGCTGCTGTAGAGCCGGTAACCGACCACTTCAGTCCCGCCTGAACGCGTCATCCGCCGCACAGAGCTATAATTCTGACCGCCGTTAATGCTCATACTTAGCGCCACACCCGGTGTGCAGGCGATGGACAACGCGCCGTCGGCAACAAAGCTGGTGCTGACCGGTGCGCTCTCCACGCCGCTGCGGGTCCCGAAATTCAGCGTACCGAAACGCCCGCCGGTGCCGGTGCTCACCGAGCATCCAGGCACAACCGTCGCGCTCACCCTGAATGACTGAGACGTCACCGCCCCGGCGTCTGGGATCAACATCAGCCCGACCAACAGGGTCAAAAAAGGGTGCACGACGCCCTCTGCGCTGTCGCGCAGACATAACAATGCCTTCATGGCTGAATCAGTAGGTGACGCTGACGTTAATCGTGTCGGTATAGGTTCCCGGTACGACCGTCACGCTATTGCCGCCGCCCGTAATGCGTGCATAGAGGGTGTAGCTATCCACCCCACCCGCAGTAGAGGCGACCGGCAACGCGGCATTGTTCGCAACCACGTTGTTGTAACCGCTATCGCTGAACAGGCTGTAGGCAACGCCCTGCGCCGCATTGGCGGTGTTGACCAGATAGCGGCCCGGCGTACCTGGGGTGCCGACAACGGTTCCGGGTGCGGTAGCGTTAGTGTTGCCGGTGATCGCCACCGTGTAACTGGCAGTGGTACATTGAATGGTAAAGGTGTTTCCTCCGCTGGCACCGGTTAACTGGGTTGTCAGGGTGGAGAATGTTGCAGGATGAGTGCCGAAATCGAGCGTCCCGAAGTTAATGCCGTTTTGCGTTGGCGAGCCGTTGATCAAGCAGCCGTTGGTCAGCGTCAACGTCGCGCCGATAGTGCCGCTACTGGTGACCGCGAGAGCCTGACCGACCGTTGCCGCCGTCAGCAGCGTTCCCGCGCAGATAAAAAGAAGTTTTCTTTTCATTTACCACCCTCCAGAAGAAATATAGGTTCGCTTGCCATATTTTATTCATACTGTTCAGTATGTTAGCCCCGCTTAAACATTCCCCGGCGCGGTTACTGAGAATTTAGTTTATGGTTAGCACTTCAACCACTTTCATCAAAAAGAGGGCAACCCCGCTCGAATTAACAGGTTATTAACAAACATTACAAAGGGTTAGCAAAAAAAAATGGGCATTATTCTTGCTTAACTTGAGGATATATCGCCTGTAGTGTGATCTGAGTCACAATATATCGTCATGATAAAAACAACGAATTTCATAAAAATTAAAAACAAGTTGTAACTCACGCAGCTTTACTTCAATTTATGCCCCGAATATTTTCCTGCGCTTAAATAAAAATTTTGTATGCATTGACGCAGGAAACTCTTTTAGCGCATAGAGGATCTTTTTGTGGCAAGTGCAAACAAACTCACGCTCTTCATCGTGATTTTCATGCTGGCGGGCATTCTTTCCGGTGCGGCGATCCATGAGTATGCTTCGCCCGACGCGATACAGGCCTGGTCGGAGAACATCACCCTGCTGACCGATATTTTCCTGCGGCTGATCAAGATGGTGATAGCCCCGCTGGTGTTCAGCACCCTGACGGTGGGCATTATGAGGCTGGGTGAAACGTCTACGATTGGGCGCGTCGGGGGTAAAGCGATGGTGTGGTTTATCAGCTCATCCGTACTTTCCATTCTGGTGGGGCTGTTTATTGTTACCCTTGAACAACCCGGCAGCGGTCTGAACCTGAGCATTCCGACAGAGACGGTTGATACCGGCCTGGCCGTGAGCGGGATGTCGCTGAAAGCCTTCCTGTCACACACCATTCCAACCAGCATTGCCGGCGCGATGGCGAACAATGAGATCCTGCAAATTGTGGTCTTCTCGATGTTCTTCGGCATTGGCGGCGCGTCACTGGGCCAAAAATTCAACGCCCCGCTGGTCGCGGCGCTGGATGTGGTATCCCACATTATGCTGAAGGTGACGGGCTACGTGATGTACGTTGCGCCGCTGGCCATTTTCGCGGCGATTTCGTCCGTCATTGCCACCCAGGGGCTGGGCATTTTGCTGAACTATGCCTCGTTTATTGGCGGTTATTATGTGGCGATCCTCCTGACCTGTCTTGTATTGCTGGCCGTGGGTTACATGGTACTGAAGAAAGAGATTTTCCGTCTGGTGGCGATGCTGAAAGATCCGGTGCTGGTGGCGTTTACCACCAGCAGCTCTGAAGCGGCATACCCAAAAACGCTGGAGCAGTTAGCGCGCTTTGGTTGTTCACGGAATATCGCCTCTTTCGTCCTGCCGATCGGCTACTCGTTTAACCTGGTCGGCTCCATGGTGTACTGCTCGTTCGCCTCAATGTTTATTGCCCAGGCGTACAACATTCACCTGAGTTTTACCGAGGTGACGGTGCTGATGTTAACGCTGATGCTGGCCTCGAAGGGCATTGCGGGCGTACCGCGCTCGTCGCTGGTGGTGCTGGCGGCAACCATTCCGAGCTTTAACATTCCGGTAGCCGGGATCCTGCTGCTGATGGGGATTGACCATTTCCTGGATATGGGGAGATCGGCCATTAACGTGCTGGGGAACGGGATTGCGACGGCGATGCTGTCGCAGAATGAAGGGGCGCGGGAAGCGGAGGCAGAGCTGGTGGAGCAGGAGGCGTAAAGATACAAAAGAGCCGGGTGGCGCTGACGCGTACCCGGCCTACGTGTTCGAGCCATTTGTAGGCCGGGTAAGGCGAAGCCGCCACCCGGCATTATTTTATGCCACGTGATTCGCCGCAATATCCAGCAGCGCCATCTCTTCGCTGTTCAGCAGCTTCTCAATATTCACCAGAATCAGCATACGCTCGCCGAGCGCACCCAGCCCCGTCAGGTATTCCGTCGACAGCGTGACCGCAAACTCCGGCGCAGGACGGATTTGATCGGCGGTCAGCGACAGCACATCTGACACGCCGTCCACCACAATCCCCACCACACGCTGCCCCAGATTCAGAACAATCACCACCGTGTTATCGTTGTACTCCACATCGCCCTGGCTGAACTTCACGCGCAGATCCACGATAGGCACAATCACACCGCGCAGGTTGGTCACACCCTTGATAAACGCTGGCGTGTTCGCGATGCGCGTTACCTGATCGTACCCGCGAATTTCCTGCACTTTCAGGATGTCGATACCGTACTCTTCATCACCTAAAGTGAAAACCAGGAATTCCTGCCCAGATGGCTCGCCCGCCAGTTTCGTTACGTTACTCATACCGGTCATGTTATTACCTTTTACTTAATCAGGCGGCTGTGTTCGCCACACGTTGTTCACGATTTAATCCCTGAAGTGCCGATACATCGACGATCAGCGCGACGCTACCATCACCCAGGATGGTGGCAGCAGAGATCCCCGGCACTTTGCGGTAGTTACTTTCCAGGTTCTTAACCACCACCTGATGCTGACCAATCAGCTGATCGACCAGCAGCGCGTAGCGGCGTCCGGCGCTTTGCAGGATCACAACGATACCCTGCGTGGCCTCGGTTTTTGCCCCGTCCACTTCGAACACTTTCCACAGTTCCACCAGCGGCAGGTACTCGCCGCGCACTTCGAGCACGCGCTCGCCGCCCGCCAGCGGATGCAGATCTTCTTCGCGCGGCTGGAGGGATTCCATCACCGCGTTCAGCGGCAGAATAAAGACTTCATCCGCCACTTTAACGGACATGCCGTCAAGAATGGCCAGCGTCAGCGGCAACAGGATACGGATCGTGGTGCCCGCGCCCTGCTTAGACTGGATCTCAACGTGACCGCCCATCTCCTGAATGTTACGTTTCACCACGTCCATGCCCACGCCGCGGCCGGAAACGTCGGTGACCTGCTCTGCGGTTGAGAAGCCTGGGGCAAAAATCAGCATGCCCACTTCTTCATCAGTCATGTTTTCGTTGACCGCCATGCCCTGCGAAATCGCCTTCGCCAGAATACGCTCGCGGTTCAGGCCCGCGCCGTCATCGGTCACTTCGATGCAGATGTTGCCGCCCTGATGTTCTGCTGACAGGATCAGGTTGCCCACTGGCGATTTTCCGGCTGCCACGCGGTTTTCCGGCAGCTCAATGCCGTGGTCGAGGCTGTTACGCACCAGGTGCGTTAACGGGTCGATAATGCGTTCAATCAGGCTCTTATCCAGCTCGGTGGAGCTGCCCATCAGCGTGAGTTCGATCTGTTTGTTGAGCTTGCTGGCCAGGTCGCGCACCAGGCGCGGGAAGCGGCTGAAGACATATTCCATCGGCATCATGCGGATGGACATCACCGATTCCTGCAAATCGCGGGCGTTACGTTGTAACTGGCCCATGCTGGTGATGAGATCGCCGTGGGTCACCGGGTCCAGCTCGTTGGAGCGCTGGGCCAGCATCGACTGGGTGATCACCAGTTCACCCACCAGGTTGATCAGCTGATCCACTTTCTCCACCGCCACGCGAATGCTCGTTGACTCGCTGGAGCGCGCCGCCGGTTTTTCACCGCGGGCCGGGGCGGCCGTCTCTTTGGGCACGGCTTTCAGTGCAGGGGAAGCGGCAACTACCGCAGGGGCAATTTCTGCCGGCGCGGGCACTTCAACGGCCGCCGCCTCGGTTTCAAACGCAATTTGATCCGCTTCAATCACGAAGCACAGCACCGCCACAATGTCATCCTGGCCGATCCCGCCGTCGAGCGTCGCGGCCAGGCTGTCTTTACCCTTCACCACGTTGCTGAGCGTCGCCAGGTTACCCAGCTCCTCTTCCAGCAGGTTGACCTCGTTCTCTTTCAGCCGTGACAGCACTACGCGCAATTTTCCTGCGGGCGCATCAGGCGCACTGTCTGGTTTGGCCGCGGCGTCAACAACGCTCAGTTTTGCCGCAGGGACAACGGGCGCAGACGCCTCACCTTTGGCTTCCAGCGCTAACTGACGCAGCGCGTTGCAGATGTATTCAAAGCTGGCGGCATCAGGCTCTGCCGAACTTTTATAGGCGTCGAGCTGTTCCTGCATAATATCTTTCGTTTCCAAAAACAGGTTGATAATGTCGGTATTGAGCTGCATCTCACCGCGTCGTGCTTCATCCAGCAGGTTTTCCATTAAATGGGTCGTTTCCTGCAAAATGGTAAATCCAAACGTTCCGGCTCCGCCTTTAATGGAATGCGCCGCACGGAAGATGGCGTTGAGCTGTTCTGAGTCCGGTGCCTCGGGCACCAGATCCAGCAAATGTTGCTCCATATCGGCCAACAATTCGTCGGCTTCATCAAAAAATGTCTGGTAAAAATCGGTAATATCCATGCTCACGCTATCACCTCGGATTGGCTGGTGGCGATGTTGGAACGGCAGCCGAAGGGACGGCCCCAGGCTGTTTTAAATCGTCCAGTGACTCATTCTGACTTTCGGCGTTTTCATGCAGGATGGCCTGCTCCGCCTGCTGGTTCAGCACTAAAAGACTGATACGACGGTTGATGGCGTCATCCGGTCCGCGGTCGGTCAGGCGCATGGTTGCAGCCATGCCGACCACGCGCAGGACCTTGCCATCATCAAGCCCACCCGCCACCAGCTCGCGACGCGAGGCGTTGGCGCGATCGGCAGAAAGCTCCCAGTTGCTGTATCCCTTCTCTCCCGTGGCGTACGGGAAATCATCCGTGTGACCGGAGAGGCTAACGCGGTTCGGAATGCCGTTCAGCACCGGTGCGATCGCACGCAGAATATCGCGCATGTAGGGCTCCACGTCGGCACTGCCGGTTTTGAACATCGGTCGGTTCTGGCTGTCGATGATCTGAATACGCAGCCCTTCCTGCACCAGGTCAATTTTCAGATGCGGACGCAGCGCGCGCAATTTAGGGTCCGCCTCAATCAGCTGATCCAGGTCACCGCGCAGTTTTTTCAGGCGCGCCTGCTCCATCCGTTTTTTCAGCTCGTCGATGTTAGGCTGTTTTTTCACTTCGCCCTGCTGCTGGGTGTAATCGTCACCGCCGCCGGGGATCGGGCTGTCGCTGTTCGATATGCGCGGCCCGCCGGTGACCGCCGTCGCCAGCGGCGTTCTGAAATATTCCGCAATCTGAATAAGCTCTTTCGGGCTGGAGATGGAGATCAGCCACATCACCAGAAAGAAGGCCATCATGGCGGTCATAAAGTCGGCGTACGCGATCTTCCATGAGCCATGAGAACCGTGCCCGTGCCCCTTATGCTTGCGTTTTTTTACGATGACGATCGGATGGGACTGGTTTTTCATGCGTCCTCAGTTGTCGTCTGTTGGTTTGGGTTTTTCACCGCACGCACGTGTTCTTCAAGCTCGATAAACGACGGACGTTCGCTGGAGTAGAGCGTCTTACGGCCAAATTCGACGGCGATCGGTGGCGCATAACCGTTGAGGTTTGAGAGCAGCGTAATTTTCACGCACTGCATCATTTTGGTGGTTTCAGCGCTCTTCTGGCGCAGCACGCTCGCCAGCGGGGAGATAAAGCCGTATGCCAGTAAAATACCGAGGAACGTCCCCACCATTGCGTGGGCAATCAGGGCGCCCAGTTCAGCCGCCGGGCGATCCGCCGAGGCCAGGGCATGAACGACGCCCATGACCGCCGCCACGATACCGAACGCCGGAAGCGAGTCGCCCACCAGCGCCAGGCTGTTGGCCGGAACTTCGGATTCGCTCTCGTGGGTTTCGATCTCTTCGTCCATCAGGGCTTCAATTTCGAAGGTGTTCATGTTGCCGCTGATGATCAGTCGCAGGTAATCGACGATAAAATCGAGCATCATCGCGTCAGCCAGAATACGCGGGTAGCTGGCGAAAATTTCGCTCTCTTTCGGGTTTTCAATGTCCCGCTCCAGCGAGAACATTCCTTGCTGACGTGACTTCGCCATCAGGCGATAGAGCAGCGCCAGAAGATCCATATACATGCTTTTGGTGTATTTCGAGCGACGAAACAGCAGCGGAATCGCCTTCAGCGTGCCCTTAATCGATTTACCGTTGTTACCAACGATAAAAGCCCCTACCCCTGCACCGCCGATGATGACAAGTTCAGCCGGTTGATAGAGTGCTCCAAGGTGCCCGCCGGTCATCATGTAACCGCCGAAAACTGTACCGAGAACTACCAGGTAACCTAATAAGATAAGCACGACATCATCCTTCCGCTAGTGACTATGGCAGGACGTTCATTTCGAGCGCGTGACCTGAACGCAGGGTAAAAAAAAGCAGCGGTAATCGCTTACCGCTGCTGGAATCTTGCCCACAGGTTCGGGTTAAACAGCGTGTTCGATCTGTTCATCCAGCAGTTGTGGAATAATATCGGCAGCATCCCGGGAAAGTTTACGTCTTTTTACGGCTCGGGATGGAGGCTGGCATAAACTACAGGCGAAGCTGCCCGCAGGCTGGTGCGCGTGGGTAATAAAATTGCCGTCACAGCAGTTGCAGCGCGACAATTCAAGCATTCCGCTTTCAACAAAACGCACCAGCGTCCAGGCGCGGGTCAGCGCCAGCAGGGGTCCCTGTTCCTGCTGCGGGCATTGCTCAAGGTAAAGTTTGTAGGCTTTAATCACGGCATCCACGCCGCTGCATAAGCCCGTTTTAAGCAGGTACTGCCAGGCGTTACAGAACATGGAAGCATGGATGTTCTGCTCCCATGTCATGAACCAGTCAGTCGAAAACGGCAGCATGCCTTTTGGCGGTGGGCTACCACGCAATTCTTTGTACAGCTTGATCAAACGACCACGGCTCAGTTGCGTCTCGCTTTCCAGCATTTGTAAACGCGCACCCAGCGTGATGAGTTCCATTGCCAGCTGGATATCACGGGCTTCCTGAACAATGCTTTTTTCGCTCATTGTTAAGCCCTTTTCTTCCGGGCTACGTCGTCAGGCTGGCTGATTTCGTTGAGCAGGCGGGTGGAGAGAAGAATACCGGTGTGGATCTGTTGCAGATCGTCCACGCGGGATTCCTGAGTCAGACGCGTAATGGTCTGCGGGTTATCGAAACGGAACTGGCAGACAAGCTGATTGGTTTCAGCCAGCTTGACCATCTGCGGAAGTGTTAATCCCCCCAGCATGGTTGCCATCTCTTCGTTAACACCCAGACGAAACATCGCTGACGGTTTGTCCTGACTAATCAAACGCTGCGCGAGCAATAAATACGACAAATTGATGTCGTAAATATGTTTTAGCAACTCGGATGTATGCATTTTTCCCATCCCGAATAACCAACTATTATTTTTATGCGGAAAGACCGCACCCCGTGATGTCGCCGGGAAATCACCCGGTATAAAAAGAAAAGGCCAAATGCATAGTTGAATTTAGGTTTGTACGTCGTAAAGCGCGTGACCGGTTAACATGGCCAAAATGTCGGTTACACATTTTATCTTTTCTTACAAATAACTAAGATTTTTCCTAATTCGACGCAAACTCTACTCGTCAGTTTTGACACATACAATGCAGCCCCCCCTGGAATTTAAAAAAAATGTGATCTGCGTCACATAATTTACGCGAATGTAACCTATAAATCCATCAGCGCGACTTGTAATTTGGGTGTTTTTTATCCAACCCAAGCTTGTTTATATTCTTCAGGAACGAATACTCATGCATCCGGACGGGGGAATTGGGTCTGGGAAATGTAAAGACAGGGCAAATCCGCATTGATCTGCTATGGGGAAAACTTCACGCTGAAACTACCATTAATTAATAAAGTAAAAACAGTGGGTTAACGCTGGTAACACAAAAATCAGTTTCGTTGCGTAACGATCTACGCCGGGTTGATGATGAGTTAAGGCGTGTTAACCACCCGGAAGGGAAAATGTGTAATTTACGTTAAGCTGTTAATTTTTTTCATTTAGGCCATCTTTTCAGTTATTCTTCTTATAAGAATAATTAATGAATAATTATGATAAGCTTCACACTAATGACGCATTCACCTCTTGCAGTAATGACAGTTTCGCGGTAAAGCTGGGGAAACTTGTCATTCTGACATCAAAGGAGTGCGTGATGAGTTACTCCCATCTGCTTGTTTCAGTTGCTGTTTCTCCCGAAAGCCACCAGCTTGTCGCCCGAGCCGTATCCATCGCCCGCCCCGCCAATGCCCGCATCAGCCTGATCACGCTGGCCGCGGAACCCGAAATGTATAATCAGCTGGCTGCGCCGATGCTGGAAGATATACGTGAGGTATTGCAGGAGGAAACGCACCAATTCCTGCAAGAGTTGGTGGAGAGGGCAGACTATCCGATTCATCAGACCGTTATCGCGACCGGTGAATTAAGCGCGCATATACTCGACATCTGTCAGAAAGAGAATATTGACCTGGTTATTTGCGGAAATCATAACCAGAGTTTTTTTTCTCGTGCGGCATGCTCGGCAAAATCTATCGTTTCGTCAAGCCAGGTTGATGTCCTGCTGGTGCCTCTTGGGGGCAATTAATGCCCCCGGAGAAAATCAGGCGAGTTTAGGGAAGGTCGCGATCTTTTTTTGCAGATCACCTTCCTGACTTTGCGGCTGGATCGCGCGCAAATCGTCAATAAAACGCGCCTGCCAGCGGTTAATATCATTCTTCATGATGGTCTCCATCATTTCCGAATGGCGTGAAATACGTTCCGCAAGCGGCATAGTTAACGCACGGTTCAGGGCATTTGCCACGTCATCGCGATCGTAAGGGTTTACAATCAGCGCTGAGGTTAACTCGTTTGCCGCACCGGCAAATTGAGACAGCACCAGCACACCCGGGTCAGCAGGATCTTGTGCTGCAACATACTCTTTTGCCACCAGATTCATCCCGTCGCGCAGGGGCGTGACCAGCCCGACGTCCGCATAGCGGAACACTTTCATCAGAATTTTGCGCTCAAAGTGCTGATTCAAATAGAAAAGTGGTGTCCAGCCAAGCTGCCCGTAGCGCCCGTTGATGCGCCCTGCTTCGGTCTCAAGCTGGTGACGGATATCCTGATAGGCCTGAACCTCACCGCGCGAGGTCGGCGCTATCTGGGTATAACGAATCTTGCCGTGATGCTGCGGGAATTTTTCCAGCAGGGTTTCGTACGCGAGGAATCGCTCCGGCAAACCTTTGGAATAATCAAGTCGTTCAACCGAAAAGATATTCTTAACGTGCTTGAGTTCATCCTTAAGCTGGGCAAGCTTCGGAGGCAATGGACCGGAGGCCTGCTCGGCAATTTCGTCTGGCTCAATACCAATCGGGTAGACCTCGGTATGGAAATTACGTCCCCACGCGGTGTGAGATTTGCCGCCGTGAGTAACCAGTCGGGTTTTACCGGACACGCTGTCGAGGAAGGCCAGCCTGTCGTTTTCCGTCTGGAAACCGAGCAGGTCGTAATCAGACAGCGCCTCAAGGATCTCTTCATGCTGCGGCAGTGCCGTGAAAATCTCCGGCGTCGGGAAAGGAATGTGTAGGAAAAAACCGATTCGGTTATTCACACCACGTTTTCGCAGCTCTCTGGCGAAAGGCAGCAGATGGTAGTCGTGGATCCATAAAATATCGTCTTCTTCGATCAGCGGCAGCAGTTTATCTGCCAGCAGCGCATTAACGCGCATATAGCCTTCATAGGATTCACGCTGGAATTTCACCAGGTCCAGACGATAGTGAAACGCTGGCCACAGCACGGCGTTTGAGAACTCGGAATAATATTCATCATAGTCCTTCTCACTGAGTGCGAAGGAAGCCCACGTGATATTGCCCCGTGACACCTTTTTAAGCGGTTTCTCATCATTACTGATTTCCCCGCTCCAGCCAAACCAGAGTCCACCCGCGGCTTTGAGGGCACCTAATACCCCGACCGCCAGGCCACCGGCACTGGCTTTTTTATCATCCGGCGGTGCGATGCGATTAGAGACGACGACTAAGCGACCCATAATGATTTCTCCCGTTGTTTTGCGCTATTTGTTGTTGTTGCTGGTTAGCGACATCAGATATCCACTGCCAGACGCTGGCGACGTTTTCCAGCCGCCATCCGGCAACGGTTTCACCCGGCCCTACCTTGACAGACATGCCACTGGCCTGGTTTACCACGCTGAACCCGGCCTCGTCGGTCAGGTCATCCCCAAAAAATACTGGCGTACGCCCTTTAAACGGCGCTTCCGCCATAAACGCTGCAATGGCAGCGCCTTTATTAATTCCTGCTGGTTTAATCTCGACCACACATTTACCGGGCTGTAACGCCAGCTCCGGATGGGCTTCCGCCACGCTTCTTGCTACCGAAAAGATCGCCGCCTCATGGTGAGGCGCCTGACGGTAGTGCAGCGCAAAGGCCATGCCTTTGGCTTCCAGTTCCGTACCGGGAAGCAGTTCCAGAGCAGAAGAGAGTTGCGCATGCAGCGCCTGAACCAGCGTATCGGGGAGTGAAACTATATGCAGTTGATCATGGATATCGCGGCGCTCCGCTCCGTGCACACCGGCCAGCGGAAAGTGATAAGGACTGGCGAGCACATCCAGCTCGGCCATTGAGCGCCCTGAAATCAATGCCAGTGCCCCCTCGTTCTGTCGGGAGAGCTGCTGCAAATTCTCTAACACCAGATCCGGTACAACGACGTCGTCAGGATGCGGTTCAATTCCGGCGAGCGTCCCGTCGAGGTCAAAAAAGAAAGCAAATTTTCCGGGCAGTACAGGCGGTGCGGTTAACAAGTCAGCCACCCTAATCCTCCTTACAGTGAACAAAACAGCCATGTAAGTATAGACAGTGTGACGGCGCTCGCCATTTAGCAACGGGCCCGTCAGCATAACTGGCGGGCCGGTCAGGGAGTCAACTATGGTTAATAGTTGAGCAGATAAGTGGCTAAAAATAAATCAGATGGTACGCTTCGCTTTTTGCTTGTAACGGTCGAAGATCACTGCTGCCAGCAGGATCAGGCCGCGTACGACGTACTGAGAGAACGGAGAAATATTAAGCAGGTTCATGGCGTTCTCCACGGTCCCCAGAATCAGGATCCCCGCCACCACATATGAGATTTTTCCGATGCCGCCCTTGAGGGATACGCCCCCCAATACGCAGGCTGAAATGACAATCAGCTCATAACCGATAGAGGTCATTGGCTGGCCACTGGTCATACGCGACGCCAGAATAATCCCCGCCGCTGCCGACACAAGCCCGGACAGCACGAAGATAATGATCTTGGTCCGTACGACCGGGACACCCGCCAGACGCGCCGCTTCCTCGTTCCCGCCAATCGCCAGGGTATTACGACCAAAGGTGGTGCGGTTAAGCAGGAAACCAAACAGGATCAGACAGGCTACTGTCAGCCAGATAGGCGCAGGCAAGCCCAGCCAGTTGGCATAGCCCAGCGTAAAGAAGCGCTCGTCTTCAATCCCCACCGCCTTACCGTCGGAGATGATATAGGCCAGACCGCGCACGATTTGCATGGTCGCAAGCGTCGTGATCAGGGCGTTAATCTTCAGGCGCGCAATCACAAAGCCGTTCACCAGACCGCTCAGCACGCCGAGCATCAGCCCCGCCAGCACGCCGATCCACAGGCTTTCGGTCATATTGATCACCACGGCAGTGGTGACCCCGGCACAGGCAATCACCGAGGCGACCGACAGGTCAAAATCGCCGGAGGCCAGGCAGAATAGCATTCCGCAGGCCACCATGCCGGACATGGAGATAGCCAGCCCCAGCCCCTTCATGTTGATGAAGGTCGCAAAGTTTGGCACAAAAATCGCGCACGCAACGAACAGGGCGGCAAAAACCACCAACATGCCGTACTGGTCCCAGATGCGGCTAAAACTGAAAGCCGACTTCGGCGCTCCGGATGTAGTAACAGAGGACATTATTGACTCCTTACTCAGGCGACAGCCTGGCTAACTTTAGGCATGGCGAGACTCAACGCCTGTTGTTCATTCGCCTGTTCATGCAGCAATTCACCGGCAATTTCGCCTTCACGCATCACTACAATGCGGTCGGCGACGCCCAGCACCTCGGGCAGATCGCTGGAGGCGAACAGCACCGCCACGCCGCGTTTTGCCAGCTCATAGATGACGTTATAGATTTCGTGTTTCGCCCCCACGTCGATACCGCGCGTTGGTTCATCCAGCAAAATGACCTTCATGTCTTCCGACAGCCAGCGCCCCAGAATGGCTTTTTGCTGGTTGCCGCCGGACAAATTCATGATCAGCTGTTCAGCCCCGGGAGTTTTGATGTTCAGCGAACGGATATGGTGATCAGCGTTGCTCGCCTCCCAGCCGTCGTTAATCAGACATCCCGCGCGGATGAACTTGCGCCGGGCAGAGATGTTGATGTTGTCGCGCACCGAGTGCACTGGAATAATGCCTTCGGCCTTTCGATCCTCTGGACAGAGCATGATGCCCGCGTTAATCGCCTGCGCAGGCTTCTGTATATCGACCTTTTTCCCGTCGACGAAGACCTGGCCCTGGGTAATGCGCGTACCGCCAAACAGCCCTTTCATCAGCTCGCTGCGCCCTGCCCCCACAAGGCCAAACAGCCCGACGATTTCGCCGCTGCGCACCGAGAGTGAAATAGGTGTGCGCACGCCTGGGGCTTTAACGCTATCCAGACGCAGACGCTCAGGGCCGTACTCGCGCGGCTTCCAGTGGTAAATATCCCCCAGATCGCGCCCGACCATCGCCTGCACCAGCTGGTCATGATTGACCTGCTGCATATCGGTGAAGGTGCGCACGTAGCGGCCATCCTTAAACACGGTGATGGCATCGCTTAAGGCAAAAATCTCTTCCATACGGTGGGAGACGTACAGAATGATGCGGCCCTCTTTGCGCAGCTCGCGGATCACGCGAAAGAGGTTTTCAATTTCACGCGCCGAGAGCGAGCTGGTTGGCTCGTCAAAAGCGATGATCTTGGCGTTACGCGCCAGCGCTTTGGCAATTTCCACCATCTGCCACTGGCCGATGGAGAGATACTTAAGGGGCGTTTGCGGATCGACATCCAGCCCAAGGTGCCTGAGCTGCAAGCCCGCTTCATAGTTGAGCAGCGAGCGGTTGACCACGCCGCTTTTATGCGGAAGCTGGCCCAGGTAGATGTTCTCCGCCACGGTCATTTCAGGAATGAGATGCAGCTCCTGATAGATGATGGCGACGCCCGCGTTTAACGCTGCCGTGGTATCGGCAAAGGCCACCTCTTCGCCGCGAATGGTCAGCGTGCCGGTGGTGGGCGTGTAGTTGCCGCTGAGAATTTTTAGCAGCGTGGATTTTCCCGCGCCGTTCTCCCCCATCAGGGCATGAACCTGACCGGCATAGCAGTCGAAGCTGATATCGGTCAGCGCGTTTACGCCGGGGAATGTTTTACCGATGCCGCGGAAAGAGAGATACGGATCAGACTGTTGCATAACGACTCCGTGATTCCTGTAGTGTGTACGTCAGGCCCCTCACGGCGTGTGAGGGGCGCAATCACAGCGTATTACTTACCGCCCAGTCCTTTTTTCGCCAGCTCCTCTTTGAAATTATCGCGGGTGATCAGCACCACATCGGTCACTTCGGTGAATTTCGGCGGCTCAACCCCCTTGGTCACCCAGTTGTAAAGCATTTCGCTGGATTTATAGCCGTGGACATCCGGGCTTGGCAGCAGAGAGCCGTAGAAGCCGGTCGCCTGCGCTTTAGACAGTTCGCTCACGGCGTCCACGCCGTTGATGCCGATCCCGATAATGTCCGGTGCTTTAAAGCCCTGGCCTTCCGTTGCACGCACGCCGCCCAGCACGGTGTTATCGTTCATCCCCACCACCAGCCAGTGTTTCACCTCCGGATGCTGGACGAGCATAGAGTTCGCCGCATCAAAGGCGCCCGGGATATCGTTGGATTTGGTCGGGACTTTGTAGATTTGTTTTTCCGGGAAGCCAGCCGCTTTTAGCGCTTCCATGGAGCCCGTGGTACGACGACGGGCGGTATCCAGCTCGTCAGCGGTAATCGCCATCACGGCGGTCTCTTTTACATCCCAGCCGCGTTTTTGCATCTCTTTATAGAGCTCCTGGCCCTGACGCTCGCCGATTTTGGTGGCCGCCATCATCACCAGCGGAACGGTATCCATCGGTTTGCCTTTGGCATTCACGAACTGATCGTCCACCGCAATCACTTTCATGTCATAACCGCGCGCTTTCGCGGCAATCGCTGAACCCAGCTTTGGATCCGGCGTACAGATAACGAAACCTTTCGCGCCGCTCGCCGCCAGGCTATCAATGGCGTTAAGCGTTTTCTCGCCGTCAGGTACGGCGATTTTAATTACCTCAAATCCCAAATCTTTTCCGGCTTTATCAGCAAATTTCCATTCGGTCTGGAACCACGGTTCTTCCGGCTGCTTAACCAGAAAGCCGAGCTTTAAATTTTCAGCGATAGCGGATTGTGACATAACGGCAGCCAGGCCGATGGCCGCCAGCGCTTTAGTAAATTTGTGCATGGTAAACTCCAGCTTTAGCATTCTTATCTGTAGGGAATAATGGCGAACAACTTATTTAATCGGACTTAAAACAAGGCATTAGCGCTTACCTCGTTATAAGCGTTATTGCTGGAGATAGTTTTAGCGGGAAATTAATCATCCATAAGAGAGCGACATCACACCGCAGAATTACAGTAATTGCGTACATAAATTCAGCGGAAAATGACATAAAAAAGGACGTAATTGTCCTACAAATGGAAAGGAGTTAAGCAGGATTATCCATAAGGTCAGCTAAGAAATCCCTGTAACCCGGACGCCGTAGCGTCCGGTAGAAATTTACCAGCGGTAATAGATGTGTTCAGCATGATCGCGCACGGGGGCATCGTCGCCCAACAGACGCGCAGAGAGCGTCAGCGCAAAGTCAAAAGCGTGCCCCAGTCCCTTGCCGCTGATGAGGTTGTTATCCTCCACCACCGGCGCATCTACATATACTCCATCATCAACGGTCTGCCACAGATCGCCGGAACAGACGTAGCGCCGCCCCTTCAGTAGCCCGTTTGCGCCCAGCACCCGCGCGGCCGCAGAGCAGATCGGGCAGATGAGTTTGCCGTGCTCGTCATGCGCGGAAACAAAGCGTATCACCTCCTGGTTAGCCGCCAGATTGATACTCCCCTGCGGCCCACCGGGTAACACGACCGCGTCATACAGCGTATTAATACGTTCCGTTAAGGTACTGTCAGCCACCATGGGGATATTGTGGTAACTCACTACCGCACGGGACTCCGCGCAGGCCAGCGTTTCCACCTCAATCTGCAAGCGACGCAAGATATCCACTGTGATAATCGCTTCTGCTTCTTCAAAACCAGGTGCCAGCAGCACCGCAACTTTTGTCATCATAAACCCCTACAAGTGAAAAGATATAAAACATCGTTTCATTTTCCAGATTTGTTAGATAACAATCTTACGACGCGATCACAGAACCGTATATTGCGGGAAAATTGATTTAGCTCAAATTTGCTACAGCAGGATATATTTGCAGTTATTATTTCTGATTTAACACTTTCACAGAATTTCCCGCCACAGAAGGTTTCCTGAAACGATAAAAATGGGAAGCACTGATTTTAATATCATTAAAATCATAAAGATAAAAAATATTTTATCTCGCCACCTGTTTTCTGTTCTGCGCTATATTTAAATTTGTAATGTATGGTAAACACAGCCCAACTAAGAGTTTTCTTAATTCAAAGAGAAGCGTATGCTTATTTAAATCGAACACAGGACGTGAATTTTCGAGTTTGTTTACCTTGCAGAAATCTTTTTCTGTTATTCAATCGTCAGTACCTGCCGGGTCAGGTTTAGTAGCGGACATCAAGTCCCACAGTCAATAAGGATATGAGTATGACTACCCAAACGATGATGCAAAAACTGAATGCCCAGATGAACCTGGAGTTTTATGCTTCAAATCTGCATCTGCATTTGAGCGCCTGGTGTTCCAGAAAAAGCCTCAACGGCACTGCCACCTTCTTTCGTACTCAGGCGCAAAGTAACGTCACGCACATGATGCGTGTCTTTAACTTTTTGAAAGCCATCGGCGCCAATCCCACAGTCAAAGAGCTTGAAACGATTGAAGATAATTACTCCTCTCTGGAGGAACTGTTCCAGAAAACGCTTGAAGAGTATGAGCAACGCTGTACAAAGCTGAACAAGCTGGCCGATGAAGCCAAAGCGCAACAGGACATCATTACCCTCAAGTTTTTACGTGATATGGACAGAGAGCAGCAGCACGATGGCATGCTGCTGAAAACGCTCGCAGACGAAATCCGCAACGCGAAACGCGCGGGGATCTGTCTGGAGCAGACGGACCGCCATCTTCTCGACATAGCTACCGTGCAACACCACTAAGTTCCTTCACCCGCTCCCGTCAGGGAGTGGGTGCCAACTCCCTGCTTTTGCTGACATTTAACAAATCAGATCTTGCTCCCAATGAATAACCACACATCGTGTAATGATTTGTTTAATTACATTCATTAACGAGGGAGCATCATGATCACCATTGAGTTTATTGTCATTATCCTCTGCCTGCTGGTAGGTACCCGCTTCGGCGGGATGGGCCTGGGGCTGATAAGCGGCATCGGCCTGTTTATTTTAAGTTTTGTCTTTGGTCTGCAACCCGGTAAACCGCCGGTTGACGTGATGCTCACGATCCTCGCCGTCATCGGCTGCGCGGCCACACTACAAACCGCCGGTGGCCTGAACGTGATGATGCAATTCGCAGAGCGCCTGCTGCGTAAACATCCCCAGCACATCACCCTTCTCGCGCCGTTTACCACCTGGATGTTAACCTTTCTCTGCGGGACCGGCCACGTCGTCTACACTATGTTTCCCATTATCGCGGATATCGCCCTGAAAAAAGGCATTCGCCCGGAACGGCCGATGGCGGTTGCCTCGGTGGCCTCTCAGATGGCGATCACCGCCTCCCCCGTTTCCGTGGCCGTCGTTTCGCTGGTCTCAATTCTGGGTGCGCAGCACGGTATCGGCCACGCGTGGGGGATCCTCGAAATACTCGCCGTTTCCGTACCGGCCTCACTGTCTGGCGTCGCCATTGCGGCACTGTGGAGCCTGCGCCGGGGGAAAAACCTCGCAGACGATCCTGAATTTCAGGAAAAGCTGAAAGATCCGAAACAGCGGGAGTTTATCTATGGGGGAACGGAGACGTTGATGGATCAGCGTTTCCCTAAACAGGCCTACTGGTCAACGTGGATCTTCTTCGCCGGGATTGCCGTTGTGGTCCTGCTGGGTGCGTTGCCCGAGTTGCGTCCGGCGTTTGAGATCAAAGGCAAAATGACGGCCCTGTCGATGAACCTTGTCATTCAAATGATGATGCTTATTGCCGGGGCCATCATGCTGATGACCTGTAAGGTTAATGCGTCGGCCATTTCAAACGGAGCGGTATTTAAGGCGGGGATGGTCGCCATCTTCTCGGTGTTTGGCGTGGCATGGATGAGCGATACCTTTTTCCAGGCGCATCTCGACGAACTGAAAATGGCACTGGAGGGGGTAGTGAAGAGTCATCCCTGGACGTATGCCATCGTGTTGTTTCTGGTGTCGAAACTGGTCAACAGCCAGGCCGCGGCCTTGACCGCGGTCGCCCCGATGGGGTTGATGTTAGGCATCGATCCGAAAATGCTGGTGGCCTTCTTCCCGGCCTCCTACGGCTACTTTGTGCTGCCCACCTATCCGAGCGATCTGGCCTGTATTGGATTCGATCGCTCCGGCACCACCCGCATCGGTAAATTCATCATCAACCACAGCTTTATTCTGCCGGGTCTGATTGGCGTCAGCTGTGCCTGCGTGGTGAGCTATCTGCTGGTGCAGACGTTCTTTTGAGCCTTCTGTGGGCGACAGACTCTGTCGCCCTTCGACGTAAAATCAGAAAACGGTTTCTAATTTTAAAACATCGGTTTATTTTAATGTGACTCACCCTGCGGCGTGAAGCGCAGTTCAATCAGCGCGATCGCTTTCTGGATCGCGCGGAGCGTAACCGGGTCCGCCGCAGCAGGATGATTGGTGAAATCGATGTTTTTTAGCTGGGTCGACATCTTTTCGCGTACCTCAACCGGCGCGATAACGTCAATCACATCAAGGATTTGTTTGATAACCAGCTGGCAGGCGACGACGTCAGATACCAGTTCCTGATCGGCGCTCAGGTTTTGTGACATGGGGTTCTCCTTATTCAAAGGCCGCCATAGTAGCAAAACAGACGCCCTTCCATCTCCCTCTCGTCGTCCGCAGACATAAAAAAACCTGCCGAAGCAGGTTTTTTTATCAGAACATCGCACCCGGTGGGACGTCTTTAAACGTTGTGCAGTAGTTAGCCCACATGCTTTTCAGGATTTTGCGCAGTTTCATTATGTTGCTCCAGTAACGTGTTATGCAGGTGTTATTATCAATACGCTTATAATATGACCGCCATCACAAAAATCAATCATTTTGTGACCTGCATCACGGTTAATAAACCCTCGGTGCTGCCGGTTTGTTAAAAAAAGGCACGATAAATCCGCACGTTACAGACTTATAAATTCCAGTAAATTTTTATAAAATTTTTTGAGCGGGCAGGAAGAGAATGAGTGAAAACGTATCCGGCAAAGAGAGCCGTGGATTAACGCCTGCGGCACTGCTGGTGGCCGGTGCTTTCTTTATGGAGTTTCTGGACGGGACGGTGATCGCCACCGCATTGCCGGATATGGCAAAAAGCTTTGGCATACAGGCCGTGGATCTGAATATCGGCATCAGCGCCTACCTGATCACCCTTGCCGTGCTGATCCCCGCCAGCGGCTGGATCGCCGACCGCTTCGGCGCGCGAAAAGTATTTGCCCTCGCGCTGGCGATCTTCACGCTGGCCTCGGTATTTTGCGGCCTGTCCACCACGCTCGAGGAGTTTGTCGCAATGCGCGTCTTCCAGGGCATGGGTGGCGCGCTGATGGTGCCCGTGGGTCGCCTGGCCGTGTTACGTACAACGCCAAAGCATCAGCTCATCACGGCAATCGCCACCCTGACGTGGCCTGCGCTGGTCGCGCCGATCATCGGCCCGCCGCTGGGCGGGTTCATTACAAGCTATGCCGACTGGCGCTGGATCTTCTTTATTAATGTGCCGCTGGGGATAATCGCCATTTTGCTGGCACTGCGAATCATTCCGGACCTGCATGAAGATACGCGCCGACCGTTTGACTTGCCGGGTTTTGTGGTCACCACCCTTGCCATGGTGAGCCTGGTTTATGCGATGGAGTTGATGGGCGCAGAGCCTCTGCGGACAGAATTAACCGCCACGCTGTTTATCGTCGGTGTCGTCGCGTTGAGCCTGGCGCTTCGCCACTTTAAGCGGGCAACCTGGCCGATGATCAGGCTCGATGCGATGCAAGTGCCGACGTTTCGCGTCACCCTGTACGGCGGATCGCTGTTTCGCGCCTCCATCAGCGCGGTTCCGTTCCTGTTACCGCTGATGTTCCAGGTCGGCTTTGGCATGGACGCGTTCCATTCTGGCCTGCTGGTGCTGGCCGTTTTCGTAGGCAATCTCACCATTAAACCGGCGACGACGCCCCTGATCCGCAGCCTGGGGTTTAAGCGGCTGTTGCTGATTAACGGTTCACTGAATGTCCTGGCGCTGCTGGCCTGCGCCTTTCTTACGCCGCAGACTCCTGTGTGGCTCGTCATGCTGATCCTCTATCTGGGTGGCGTTTTTCGTTCGATCCAGTTTACAGCCATCAGTACGCTGGCCTTTGCGGATGTACCCTCTGCGCAGATGAGCTATGCCAATACGCTGTTTTCAACCGCAACGCAGCTTGCCGTGGGACTTGGGATCACGCTCGGGGCAATTGGTATTCGTATCGGGGAAAAAGTCAGTGAGACGATGGGGATTGCCGGCATGCCGGGAATGAGCTTCCGGCTGGCATTTGTGGCGATCGCGCTGATCTGCCTGGTGGGAATGGTTGACACGCTGCGTCTGACCAAAAATGCAGGCAGCGCGGTATCATCGAAAAAGTAAGGCTCTGTGCCGGGCGGCAACGCACCGCCCGGCAAAGGAAATCAGCCAACAATACCGCGCACGAAGGCTTCGATCTCTTTGTCCTGGCAGTTCTCGAAGAAGCACTGCTGGAAGCGCTGGCCTGAGACGGCGGTTTTAACCAGCTCAGGATCGATTGCACGCAGGGTATCCAGATAGTTTTCTTTTACCACCGCCGCTTTCACCTGGTTCAGAATACCGGCGTTACGCACCTGCGGCTCCTTACGCTCTGGTGGATAGCCTTCGCCATTGCGTCCGGTAAACGCTTTCTCAAAGATAAAGCGTACGTTCAGTTCTGCTCCCCAGCCGAAGCCTTTCGCAAACGGCAGAGAAAGCGCGTTACCGTTGTTGATTTGCGCAAACAGGAAAGCATCCGCAGGATCGATGCAGTAACCGCAAATCACACCCGGATGGATGTTCAGGGACATTAACGCGCCCTGCCCGGTACCGCAGCCGGTGACAACAAAATCAACGGCTTTAGCGTTAAGCAGAATGCTCGCCATGATGCCCAGGTGAATATAAGTGAGATGATGATCGTTCTCATCACTCATACCGACGTTATAGACCGGGAAACCTTTCTCATCAGCAACGGCTTTCAGCTCATTAAGGATGATGGGATTCTTAGCGGCCTGGCTGTTTTCCATCATCAGTGCAATTTTCATCTTGTCTCTCCTGAATGCATGGCGGGCGATCCCGCTGTGGATACCTTTTCAACTTAACCTTACTATCAAACAAACGCACTTTCAAATTAAGTGAAAACTTGTTTTAAAAAACAAAGATGCGCTCACAATTTCGCGCGGTGGCCCGGCTCGTTGTACAGTGAAAGGGCAGATCCTCCGGCTATTCCGGCCATTGCGTCCCGTCGCGTTGGTTACAATGGCGTATTTCCCGTCACGCAGAGTGAAACATGAAACGTGTAATCATAGCCGGAACGATACTGTTGCTCGCCGGGTGCAGCATCAACCGTCAGGCAGAAGTCAGTAGTACGGATGCCCCAAACGGAATTGTGCGCCTCGACTATGGCCAGACCATGCTGCAAAACGCCTGGTCTGATGACTATGTTAATAACGGTACGGCAACAAAGGCCTGCCAACACATGGGCTACGCCTCCGCGTCAGCCTACGGGCAGCCGATTAAAACCTGCACCCTGATCAGCGGTTCACTCTGTCTGAACGAAAGTGTGACCATTCAGTATAAATGTCAGGGATATGCCGTTACCTCTTCCAGCCAGAATCCGTGGTATTAACCGCGACTGCCAGTCACGCTGGCAGTTTATTTAATAAGAACAAAAACAATTCTCATTAATAAATACAAATGGCGGCAATGCGTTTTATTCCCATTCGTATTTTTAATAAATAAATATTTATTTTACTTTTTGCAAATAATTAAATAACAAATTATAGTGTCGCTCATCGTGAACCAGAATTAATAAAACGGAGCTGCACCATGTTAAAAACTGAAATGATCGACAAGCTCAATGCGCAAATGAATCTTGAGCTATTTTCTTCCCTGCTTTATCAGCAGATGAGCGCCTGGTGCAGCTATCACAGCTTTGAAGGGGCTGCCGCCTTCCTGCGTCGTCATGCCCAGGAAGAGATGACGCACATGCAGCGTCTGTTTGATTACCTGACGGACACCGGCAGCCTGCCGCGCATTGATAACGTGGTATCGCCTTTCGCCGAGTACGGCTCTCTTGATGAACTGTTCCGTGCCACCTATGAGCACGAACAGCTGATCACCCAGAAAATAAATGAACTGGCTCATGCCGCCATGACCAGTCAGGATTATCCAACCTTTAATTTCCTTCAGTGGTATGTGGCTGAACAGCACGAAGAAGAGAAGCTGTTTAAATCCGTGCTGGATAAATTATCTCTGGCAGGTAAATCCGGGGAAGGTCTGTACTTCATTGATAAAGAGCTGTCGACGCTCGACACGCAGAATTAATAGAAAAGCGGTGCTGAGTTTTCAGCACCGCTTTATTCAATGACGGCAAATTTTACTTTCGTACGTGGAAAATCCGTCTGCTGCCGGAATGAATTTTCCGCGCGCCGCCAGAAACGCCACCAGCTCCGCGGCTGTCATTTCCGAAGCTGAACAGGTATGGAAACGCGCCGCTTCGCCAAAGCGGGCATGTATCGCCTCAACCAGACTCTCCTTCGTATAACGCTCACCTGACTCAATCATCATATTCAGCACGTCGTGTCCGTGAATTGACATCATTACCTCTCGCAAATAAAAAGCAGACTAAATGCTCCCTCCACGGCACGCTTTGCGCTGGCGCAGGTTCCCCCTTTCTTTTTGTAAATTAATCATTACACCCTATGTAACGGTGATTTGACGAGATGGTGCTTTTCCCTTACTCTGCGCCGCAGAATGAGTCGCGGTATGGAAGCGTTGTAGAGGAAAGCGTGAAGAACAGAACTCTGGGAAGTATTTTTATCGTCGCCGGAACGACAATTGGCGCAGGAATGTTGGCCATGCCGTTGGCTGCCGCCGGCGTCGGGTTTGGGGTTACCGTAGTGCTGCTGGGCGGTCTTTGGGCCCTGATGTGTTACACCGCGCTATTATTGCTGGAGGTTTATCAACATGTCCCTGCCGATACCGGCTTAGGCTCCCTGGCTGCACGCTATCTTGGACGCTACGGGCAGTGGATCACCGGTTTCAGCATGATGTTCCTGATGTACGCGCTGACCGCCGCCTACATCAGCGGCGCCGGGGAGCTAATTGCGTCAAGTATCAATGACGGCTTCGGTGCGTCGCTTTCACCGGAAACAGGCGCCATTGTCTTTACGCTGATCGGTGGCGGTGTGGTTTGTGCGGGCACGTCGCTGGTCGATCTGTTTAACCGTTTTTTGTTCAGCGCCAAAATTCTCTTCCTTGTTGTGATGCTGGTGCTGCTGGCACCGCATGTGCACAAGGTTAACCTGCTCTCCCTCCCGCTGGAGAAAGGTCTGGCGCTTTCGGCCATCCCGGTTATTTTCACCTCCTTCGGTTTTCACGGCAGCGTGCCGAGCATCGTGAGTTATATGAACGGTGATATTCGCAAGCTGCGCCGCGTCTTTGTGATCGGCAGCGCCATTCCGTTGGTTGCTTACCTGTTCTGGCAGCTGGTGACGCTGGGCAGTATTGATTCCACCACCTTTATCGGCCTGATGGCAGAGCATTCTGGTCTGAATGGATTCCTGGTTGCCCTGCGTAACGTGGTGGCCTCTTCACACGTGGAGCTGGCGGTACATCTGTTTGCAGACCTGGCGCTGGCAACCTCCTTCCTCGGCGTGGCGCTTGGCCTGTTTGACTATATGGCGGATCTGTTCCAGCGTCGCAATACCGTTGCCGGACGCTTACAGACGGGGGCGATGACCTTCCTGCCGCCGCTAGCCTTCGCGCTCTTTTATCCGCGCGGGTTTGTGATGGCGCTGGGGTATGCTGGCGTGGCGTTATCGGTACTGGCCCTGCTGCTGCCTTCCCTGCTGGCGTGGAAGAGCCGCCAGCAACATCCGCAGCAAGGATACCGCGTGGCGGGTGGTAAGCCGCTGCTGTGCGTGGTGTTTGGTTGTGGGGTTGTAATTATTCTGGTGCAGGTGCTGATTGCAGCGGGAGTGCTGCCGGAAGTGGGATAACTTATTTATACAGGTCCTGAGGTACTGTTCCGTTCACCTTAAGATCAACAGAATATGATTTTTTCACAGCATGTGAACGGGATAAGGGGGCCGCCGCGGCCCCCTTATCAATCCCCGCGGCCCCGCGGAAAATCGGTGCTTCGCACTGCGCTCACCTCCCGACCATCTGCCTGCGGTCGGCTCAACTCGACATCCTGTCTCGATTCGCCTCTGGCCGCCATCCATGGCGTCCAGCCCTTGTCATCTGGTCTCCGGTTCGCCGATTTTAGCGGGGACTCAACACCCGTGCCCCATTCAGGCCACAGTAATTAATGATTTAATGCAGGCAGCAACTCTTAAACTTCTTCCCGCTCCCGCACGGACACGGATCGTTACGTCCCACCTTCGACCCGTTCACGATCGGCTTTTTCGCTTCCGGCTGCTGCGGATTAGCCACCCAGTAGTTGTACAAACGCAGCGCCGCAGGCTGAATGCTCTCGATGCTGGCCATATACTCCTCTTCGGTCAGCGCTTCCAGCTTCTCGCTGTTCTCTTCCGTTCCGTGCAGGGCAATCACCGCCAGATCCGCTTCCAGCGCTTCCGGCAGGGATGACCAGTCCGTCAGCGCCACGCCGCGCATGTAGCCATAGCACCACTCTTCCACTACGGTATAGCTCTGACCGTCAACGTCGTTATAGCCAAACAGCGGTTCAAACTGATCCGGGTATTCGCTCAGGCGCTCGGCAATATCGTTCATGTGCTTAAAGCAGAGATCGATAAAACGGTTCATTTCACGATCGTTTTTCCAGCGTGGAATATACTTCTCACCACCCCATACCGCTACCAGCCAGGTGTCGGGCTCCACCACAACGGGACCGGAAAGTACTGCGGTAAGCATGCCGTCCAGTTCGGACACGTCAATCACGGATGCATCGTCGTGTCCGTAAGAGATTAATGTCTCTTCCAGCCACGCCATCTCGCTTTCATTTAATGGGCCTTCAGCCATTGCTGATACTCCTGATAAAAAAAACGATCCTGACATATATCGCCGCGCATGCCTATCTGAAGTTTAGGTCTTTATTGCTGCAAAAACGTGCAAATCGTGACCGTTGCACAACTTATGGGCTTTGTTGTTAAGGAGATGTGATCTCCGCTGTAAATTCATCTCATCCCGCAAAGGCGCATAAAACGGCGCTCTATACTCAACGTGTTGTGACCCGGTCAAGGGATTAACCATTCTGGCAACCTTTTTGCTTAATGTTCTGCGCGCTTCGCGGTGCGTGGGATCCACGCCGTATTAAGCACGAGATTGCTTCTAAAGTGCATTTTGTTCTCGCTCTTGTTTTTGGATTTACGATGCCATCAGGCGTTCGGGTTTATACCTGGTGCAAAAACCTCTTTGCTAAGGAACATAATAATGTCGCTGAAATTTACCAAAACTCCCCTCTCCCTGTTGCTGGCCGGTTGTCTGGTGACGGCCTTTTCTGCACAGGCCGATATCGTGATCGGCGTGGCCGGGCCGTTCACAGGCCCGAACGCAACCTATGGCGATCAATACTGGCATGGCGCTACGCAGGCGGCGGAAGACATTAACGCCGCTGGCGGGATCAACGGTGAGAAAATCAAACTGGTTCAGGGCGATGACGCCTGCGAACCCAAACAGGCCGTTGCCGTCGCCAACCGCTTAGTCGATCAGGATAAAGTGAAAGCGGTCGTCGGCCACTTCTGCTCCTCGTCGACCATGCCCGCCTCCGAGGTCTATAGCGATGCCGGGATCCTCTCCATCACCCCCGGCTCAACGAACCCGCTTATTACCGAGCGGGGCATGAGCGATATGTTCCGCATGTGCGGACGTGACGACCAGCAGGGCCAGGTCGCCAGCGATTTTATTCTCGATAAGCTGAAAGCCAAACGGGTCGTCATCATCCACGATAAAGACACCTACGGTCAGGGGCTGGCGGACGCCACTAAAGCGGCGCTGGCGAAACGCGGCGTTAAGGAAGTGATGTACGAAGGGTTGTCCCGCGGGGAGAAAGACTTTAACGCGCTGGTGACCAAAATTGGCGCACAAAAACCAGACGTGGTGTTCTTCGGTGGCTGTCACCCGGAAGCGGGCCCGCTGGTTCGCCAGATGCGTGAACAGGGCGTGCAGGCGAAGTTCTTCTCGGGAGACTGTATCGTCAATGAAGAGATGGTCACCGCCGCCGGTGGGGCGCAGTACACCAACGGTATTTACATGACCTTCGGTAAAGACCCGCGCCTGATCCCGGACGGAAAAGCCGTCATCGAGAAATTCCGCGCCGGTAAATTTGAACCAGAAGGATACACCCTCTACGCCTACGCGTCTGTGCAGGCTATCGCAGCGGCATTCAAGGCCACGAAAGGGACGGATTCCGTAAAAGCCAGCGAGTGGCTGAAGGCCAACCCTGTCGACACGGTGATGGGTAAAAAAGCCTGGGACAGCAAAGGTGACCTCAAAGTGTCTGACTACGTGGTCTACCAGTGGGACGACAAAGGCAAATATAAAGAAGTGCCATAACGGGACGGAATCTGCTCAACGCCGGCAGGTCTGACTGTCGGCGTAACCCTTTATTCAGGTGCGCGACCATGAGTACATTCTTCCTGCAACAATTAATTAATGGCTTAACGCTGGGTTCGGTCTACGGTCTTATCGCCATCGGCTACACCATGGTGTACGGCATCATCGGTATGATCAATTTCGCCCACGGCGAAGTGTATATGATCTCCGCCTATCTCTCGGCCATTGGCCTGGCCCTGCTGGCGTTTTTTGGACTCCACTCCTTTCCGCTGCTAATCCTGGGAACCCTGGTTTTCACCATCGTGGTCACCGGCGTTTATGGCTGGACGATTGAGCGCATCGCCTATAAGCCGCTACGCAATTCGACGCGTCTGGCGCCGCTGATTTCGGCCATCGGGATGTCGTTGATACTGCAAAACTACGTCCAGCTCAGCCAGGGCCCACGGCAGCAGGGCGTACCGACCATGCTGGATGGCGTGCTGCGTTTTCACCTCGGCGAAGGGTTTGTCCAGATAACCTATACCAAAGTCTTTATTCTCATCGCCTCGTTCGCGGGCATGCTGGTGCTGACCTGGATTATCAACCGTACCCGCTTAGGGCGCATGTGCCGTGCGGTGCAGCAGGATCGTAAGATGGCCTCCATTTTGGGTATCAACACCGACAGAATTATTTCGCTGGTGTTTGTTATCGGCGCAGCCATGGCCGGGCTGGCGGGCGTGCTGATCACCATGAATTACGGCACCTTTGATTTTTACGTCGGGTTCGTTATCGGCATCAAGGCCTTTACGGCGGCGGTGCTGGGCGGCATCGGCTCTCTGCCCGGTGCGATGCTTGGCGGGCTGATTCTGGGCGTCGCAGAAGCGCAATTCTCCGGGATGGTGAACTCGGATTATAAAGACGTGTTCTCGTTTGGATTGTTGGTATTAATCCTGATCTTCCGTCCTCAGGGGCTGCTGGGCCGCCCTGTCGTGGCTAAAGTGTAAGGAACAACGCGATGACCTCTGACGGCTTTTCCCTGAAGCGCTGCATTCTGGACGCGATTTTTTCCGGAATGATCGCCCTGATTATTTTCGGCCCGATTGCGGGCGTGATACTGGATGGTTACAGCTTTAACTTTGACGGCCAGCGGCTGGCGTGGATTGTAGGCACGGTGATGCTGGGACGCTTTTTGCTGAGCGCCTTTTCAGCTACGGCGGCCGGAAGACGTTTACAGGCGCGGTTTGAATCCGACAATGCGGGGGTGTATGTCCGGCCACCGGCGTATAAAAGCCGCATGCGCTGGATCATTCCGCTGATTGTCACGCTGGCGATCTGCTTCCCGTTTGTGGCCACAAAATACGTTCTGACGGTCGCTATACTCGGACTGATCTACGTCCTGCTCGGTCTTGGGCTGAACATTGTCGTTGGCCTGGCAGGGCTGCTGGATCTGGGTTATGTCGCCTTCTATGCCATCGGCGCTTACGGGCTGGCGCTCGGGTATCAGTATCTGGGGCTTGGGTTCTGGAGCATGCTGCCGCTGGCGGCGCTAATGGCTGCGGGCGCGGGTGCCCTGCTCGGCTTTCCGGTGTTGCGCATGCACGGGGATTATCTCGCCATCGTCACGCTCGGGTTTGGCGAGATCATCCGCCTGGTGCTGAACAACTGGCTCACCTTCACCGGCGGGCCTAACGGCGTTTCAGCCCCTGCTCCGACCTTTTTTGGCCTGGAGTTTGGCCGACGCGCCAAAGAAGGCGGCGTCCCTTTCCACGAGTTTTTCGGCCTGACCTATAACCCCAACATGAAGTTTATTTTCATCTATGCGGTGCTTTTCCTGGTAGTCATGCTGGTGCTGTACATTAAACACCGGCTGACCCGAATGCCCATTGGACGCGCGTGGGAAGCGCTCCGTGAGGATGAGATTGCCTGCCGTTCCATGGGGCTGAATCACGTTCTGGTCAAACTCTCGGCCTTCACCCTGGGCGCATCGACGGCAGGTATCGCCGGGGTGTTTTTTGCCACCTGGCAGGGGTTTGTTAACCCCACCTCTTTCACCTTTTTTGAATCGGCCCTCATCCTCGCGATTGTGGTCCTGGGCGGGATGGGCTCCACCGTCGGCGTCGTACTGGCCGCCTTTGTGCTGACCGTCACGCCGGAACTGCTGCGCAGCTTTGCGGAATACCGCGTGCTGCTGTTTGGCATGCTGATGGTGGTGATGATGATCTGGCGTCCTCGCGGTCTGATCCGCATCAACCGCAGCGGATTTGCCGTGCGTAAAGGAGTGGCGCCATGAACGCAACGATTTTGCGTGTAGAACATCTGATGATGCACTTCGGCGGGATCAAGGCCTTAAACGACGTCAATCTTGAGGTGCAGCGCGGCTCTATTACTGCACTCATTGGGCCTAACGGCGCGGGAAAAACAACCGTCTTTAACTGCCTGACCGGTTTCTACCGGGCCTCCGGCGGCAACATTCTGTTCAATGCACGAAATAAAACCACCAATGTCATTCAGGTGCTCGGCCAGAAACTCCAGCCGGGCGACTGGCTCAGCCCGGCGCAGCTTGGTCAACGCCTGTTCTATAAGATGTTTGGCGGCACGCATCTGGTGAACCGCGCGGGTCTTGCGCGCACGTTTCAGAACATCCGCCTGTTCCGCGAGATGTCCGTTGTGGAAAACCTGCTGGTGGCACAGCACATGCGCGTCAACCGCAATCTGCTGGCGGGGGTGCTGAACACCCCTGCGTATCGTCGGGCAGAGAACGAGGCGCTGGACCGGGCGTTTTACTGGCTGGAGGTGGTGGATCTGGTAGATTGCGCGAACCGTCTGGCCGGGGAAATGTCCTATGGCCAGCAACGACGCCTCGAAATCGCCCGCGCCATGTGCACCGGCCCGGAGATGATTTGTCTCGATGAACCTGCTGCCGGCCTGAACCCGGTGGAGACGCACAAGCTGAGCGAGATCATCAGGTTCTTGCGCGACCACCACGACATCACGGTTTTGCTGATCGAGCATGATATGGGGATGGTGATGGGCATTTCAGATGACATCATTGTGCTCGATCACGGCGATGTGATTGCCAGAGGTAAACCGGCTGAGATCCAGCACAATGAAAAAGTGATTGCCGCGTATCTGGGCACCGACGAAACCGAGGTTAATCTGTGAGCGCACCGATGCTTCAATTTCATAATGTGGACGTTTTTTACGGGGTGATCCAGGCGTTGAAGCAGGTTTCACTTGAGGTAAACAAAGGGGAAACCGTGGCCCTGATTGGCGCTAACGGCGCGGGGAAGTCAACATTACTGATGTCTGTCTTTGGTCAGCCCCGGATCCGCAACGGGCAGATCCTCTTCTGCGGCGAGGATATCAGCCACAAATCCACCCACTATGTTGCCACCGGCGGCATCGCGCAGGCACCTGAGGGACGACGCATTTTCCCGGATATGTCTGTAGAAGAGAACCTGCTGATGGGGACAATCCCCGTCGGCAATCAGCATGCAGCTGAAGATATGCAAAGCATGTTCGACCTCTTCCCTCGCCTCAAGGAGCGGCGTAACCAGCGGGCGATGACGCTCTCCGGCGGTGAACAGCAGATGCTGGCTATTGCCCGGGCGCTGATGAGCCGTCCTAAACTTCTGCTGCTGGATGAACCCAGCCTCGGCCTCGCACCCATCGTGGTTAAACAGATCTTCCAGACGCTGCGCGAACTGGCCCGTAACGGAATGACGATTTTTCTGGTCGAGCAGAATGCCCACCACGCGCTGAAGTTGTCCGACCGCGGCTATGTGATGGTTAACGGGCAGATTCGGTTAAGCGGCAGCGGCGAGGCGTTGCTAAAGGATCCGGAGGTGAGGAAGGCGTACCTGGGCGGCGTGTGAAGCCTGGAGGCTATAGTGAGAAAAACTCACAGTGATTGCCATTATTAATCGTTTTTCTGATGCGACCGCATTCAAATATCATCTTTACGACCCGCCTTTGCGCGGGTCGATAAAACGTTCAGCCGCAAACTGAATAATAATGATAAGAGGATCCGGGGCAAATATGACACTTGATGCGTTATATCAGTTAATGAAAACTGTATTACCACCTGACACCAATTCAGCCGATGATTTACAGGATTTTATGGCCATGCTTATGGCTAAGAAACATCACTCAGAGGCTCTGTCACCGTTTTCGCAGCGCGTATACATGCTGTCCGTTGCCCATCGCGACCCTAAGCAAGCGGCTGCGCTGATTTCAGCCTGTCATCCTGAAGCAGGAAAGCCCCTTCCGCTGCTCGACTTCTCCGGCTGGCCGCACGTGCGCTACGCCACGTCGGGTGAATTACAGACGCCTGAGACTGAAGAATATTTTCACAGGATTTCGTCTGCCGCCACGATATTACGCGGTGCAATTATTGACGCTGAGCAGCAGAAAAACACGCCAGCATTTTATATTCTGGATAAGGTACTCAGCCTGAACAGCGCTTTGCCAGAACGCTATAAAAAGATGGCAAACATCTCTTACTCATAACGGTATTAATAAACCCGGCTTTCATCGTATTCCAGGTAATCGATATCCAGAGCCGGAACGACCGGGGTATGGTTTTGCAGCCAGCCCAGAAGGTGCTGGATGCTCTCTCTTTTGAGCGAATTTTTTGGCCAGACGAGGTAGTAACCATCTCCCGTCGCGATAGCTTCCCTGAACGGCAGGCCCAGCAGGCCGCTTTTCAGGGCATCAAGCGTGAGATGCAGGTCGGCGATAGCGATGCCGTGCCCGTTCATCGCGGCGATACTTCCCTGTTCAAGGGTATCAAACACCATGCCGCTGCTCATATCGAGCCCCGGAAACAATCCTGTTCTTCGCAGCCAGCGCCGCCAGTCACGTCTGTCCGGTGAAGGATGGATCAAATCGCATTGCGAAAGCTGCTGCCGGGCCGGTTCGATAAGCGATGGGGTGCAAACCGGGATAAGCCATTCATGAAAAAGCAGCTGGCTTTCCGTTGTCTCACCAAAACGGCCATTACCGAGAAGGATGGCGCAGTCGTATGGCTCAAGATTGAAATCAACGGTGTCAATGTCCATCCAGACGCTGGCAATCTCCACCTGCGGTTTTGGATGGTTGTTGCGAAAAGATCGCAGCACGTCGAGAAGCCATCTCATGGTCAGGGTGCTGGGTGTTTTTAACCGCAGCAGATGGTTTTCACTGCGAAATGCCCGGCAGGCCCATTCAATGCTCGTGAAGCTTTCGTTAAGCTGTCCGGCAAGCACTCGCCCGGCTTCAGTGACCTCCACGCGAGGACCTAGCCTTTTGAAAAGCTCGCAGTCGAACCACAGTTCAAGGGTACGGACATGTCTGCTGACCGCGCCCGGCGTAATATTGAGCGTTTCAGCGGCTTTACTGAAGGAGTTCAACCGCGCAGCAACTTCAAACGCACGCAGTGCATACAATGGCGGTAAAGACATAGCGTCCCTTAAATGAAAAAATTCATTATGCTAAAACTTGTTACGGGGCAATGCCAGCAAGTAAATTATGGAGAAAAACAATGAGCCCCAATATACCGAGTCATAGCGATAGGGGTCAAAATCTATATGCAAAAAGCTGCTGACAAACTCGTAGCCATTGGCAAAGATGTTTATCTGAACGGCTGCAATAGCGATTACAAACACCCTATACGCGATAAATAGCGGGTATTTATGCAGCCTGTTAACTTTTAGTTTGCCGAGATAAAGCAAGAGAAAAATTGCAATAGATACAATAAAATAGGCCACGGCAGGCCAAACAGGTGGATGAAGCGAAAATTCTAACTCTTGAGACATAATCAATTCTCTTTTGCTATCTGGTACATCTGCCACCCCGTAATGCTTCCACTGGTCAAATCCAGCGCCATTGCGGTGTTAGATGCCTCTTGCCAGCCTCTGATATAAACGGATTGGATATTGTGGAATAAACTCCAGGACTTCTCTCTGGGACCCAAAACTTTTCTGCCCGCACCATATGCCGATAAAGAGAGATCAACGACGCCATAGACTAACTCAGCCTGGTTATTACCATAACCTAACTTCGTAGCAGCAAATCTAAAGGGATATCGGATCTGGAAGGAACGCTTAACGAAAAACAGGGAATCGCTGGTCATAAAAACGCGTCACAGACAGCACGTTATGATAGAAAAATTCCTATAGTTCCGGTCGTCGGAGGGCAGTAATGCCCTCTTTTTGTGGTGAAGCTGAATGGCGAAAGAATGGCGAATGGCGAAAATTAGGCAATAAAAAACCACCTTTCGGTGGTTTACACGACACTGCTTATCATTGATTTTATTCTACTTTTCCCATGGTAGCCGGAGTGGGACTTGAACCCACACAGCGCGAACGCCGAGGGATTTTAAATCCCTAGTAGAACATCTATTTTTCAAAAAGTTAGCTGATTTTTTCCTAAGATAACATCATTTATGGTTCCAGATTTGGCGCGGGACATACACGTTTATCTTAGGAAAGATTTTAGTTTTTTTTGCCTGGATTTTATCCGCTATCACTTCAATGATTTATAACCCCTATAACCCCAAAAGTGATTGACACTAATTCTCTTTGGGGTTATTATAACCCCATCAAGACATTACAGAGAGCCGGAGGATGGATAGCAGGAATGCAATAGCAATGATAGAAGCCGATGGGTGGTATCTGGTGAGAGTTAAAGGCAGTCATCACCAGTTCAAGCACCCAACGAAAAAGGGGCTGGTAACTGTAAAGCATCCACAGAAAGACATACCGTTACCAACACTGAAAAGCATCAAAAAACAGGCGGGGCTCTAAGCCCCCCTACTGGAGGTTTACATGTTGTACCCTGTTGCTATTGATAAAGGCGATTCATCCTTCGGCGTTCGCGTACCTGATATTCCTGGCTGCTTCTCTGGCGGTGATGATTATCAGGACGCGATTGAAAGCGTACGTGAAGCGATCGAGGCACACATCGAATTACTGGTTGAAGATGGCGAGACCGTTCCCGAAGCTACGACCGTCGAAAACTGGCTATCTGATCCGGAATACGCCGGTGCGGTATGGGCATTGGTAGACGTGGATATAACACGCCTGATGGGAAAAGCGGAAAAAATCAATGTGACGCTTCCTTCACTGCTGATCCGCCGTATCGATCAGTTTGTGGCCGCGCATCCTGAATACGGCAGCCGGTCTGGCTTCCTGTCTCGTGTCGCGGCAGATAAAGTAATTGGACGAGAAAAACGATAAGCCTCGAAAGAGGCTTTTAATCACAGGTTTTTTATGAAAATTTTTATTGTAAATCTTAAAAAGTCAGTAGAAAGACGGCAGAAAATGGAAGCTCAGCTTCAAGCCTTGGGCCTTGAAGCTGAGTTTATCGAAGCCGTTGATGGCAGACTAATGTCTGAAGAGGAGAGGAAAAGTGTCACTGCGAAAGTGAATTATGCTTTTCTTCCTGGGGAAATCGGTTGTGCGTTAAGTCACCAGAAAATCTATAAGAAAATGATTGACGAGAATATAGATAATGCGCTGATTCTCGAAGATGACGTTGTTTTGGATGAAGAATTTAAAAAGGTTCTGGCACAAATCAGTATCCCTGCCGATCGTCCGTCTGTTATTTTATTAAGCCGCTCCAATAAGTTTTTCAAAAAACCGTTAAAAAAATTAACGAACAAACATTCTCTGCATAAAACATTACATGCAACCACTACTCATAGCTATATATTAAATAAAATCGCGGCTCGTTCTTTACTTAAAGGACTTAATCCTGTTTGGATTGTGGCAGATAAATGGGGACTATTCGAAGATATGTCATTAGTTGACGTCTATTCTGTAGTCCCTCATCCAGTACATCTGTCTGACGAAGCTAAAAGCTCAACAATCAATATTCCTGAAGATGCTCAGGCTATCCACAAGAAAAAAAAGGAATTATGGAATCTGCTTATGTCCCGCAGGACGTTGAAGACGAAGTTAAAGCATAAGTACAGAAGAGCCATTCTTCCAATTTTCAGTAAAGTAGTAAATCAAGGGAAAGGTTGAAACCCTGGTCAAGTTCATTAAGTGGGCTTGACCGGCCATTCAATATCTGGCGCTTTGCTGGTATCGATGCGGTTTAACGAGATTCGATATTCCCGCCACGCTAACAGGTGCGCCTCCTCTTCCTTTGTGGCCCTGCCTAAATCTACAGCATCTTTCAGGATAGAGATTGTTTCGCTTGCAGCAGCTATAAGCGTAGCCTTAAGCGCCTCAGCTTCGGCATCTAGTTGCTCCTTCGTGGGTGCTGGCGGGTCAGCAAGTACGGGTTGGCTATAGGTATTCAGAACAATCACCTTCCCCTTTCTCTGGCCTTCAAGTAAGTATTGATGCCATTGTTCAGATATCACGATTGCATCAGCGGGCCAAGTACCAGCCGATATGTAATCATCTTTGAACGCATCATCGAAAAAACCATTTTCAGCAGCGCTAAAGTAGACTGTCATATTAATATCCCTTTGCAATAAGCATAAATTTACCGTTAGCGTTATTCGCCCGCAGAACACACCCAGTTCGGCTATACGACGGAACCGCTATCGAAGAGTCATCACCGGAGCCATGGCCCGCACCATCATAGGTTATTACCACGCCAACACATGCATTGGGGAATGCGGTAGGGAAAGTAACATTCACATTCGTATTGTTTGTTACGGTTATATTACTCATTACCACTTCCATAACACCTGTTGAGGCATCTTTATGCGTCATGGCATTGGCTGATTTGGTTGCGGTATTTTTTAGGTTATACCGCGAATCGCTTTCCGCCTTCGTATAAGCCTGACCCGCAGGGGTATAACTTCCTTTCGGCTGGAAACGGGCATCACTGTCAGTTCTGGTGTAATATCGTGCATCAAAGTTAGTAAAATTGTTTGGTACTATCTGACCGCTGAAATAAAGAGTTGTGCCATTCCAGTAGCCAACATTTTTACTATTTGCCCAAAGTTCAATATGACCATCTTTTGAGTTGCGAAGACCTGAGTCATTATCACCAATATTTAAAACAGCTGAGCCCACGGAACCTATCTGAGTTGTACCTTTTACCGTCAGGCCACCATTTAGTGTGCCCCCTGTAGATGGTAACGCCCCAACATCACTCGCAGTTGGTTTATTGTCCTCATCATACTGCTTCATCCATGGTGTCCACACTCCGCTGTAAAACGTACGAATGTACGTACGGGAGCGGTTATAAATACGGTAAATCTGCGTTATTCCTGCATGCTTATAGACTTCAAGTGAACCTGCGTTGGGTTCAGGGTAATTCTTTCCTGTTGAAGCCTGTGCGTTCGCAGGCTGATAGTAAAGCCCGGGGTCAGTATACGTGTTAAGGTCAGCATTAGCTCCGATGCCGGTTGACAACTTAAAAATATCGCCAGGAAGCACATTAAAATCTGAAGATAATGGGTGTCCATTGACCTTTCGCCCGACCGGAACCGCACCTACGTCTGAGGCTGTGGGTTTATTCTTGTCGGTATAAAAATATTGGTAATTCTTTGTGCTCCCACTATCCCAGCGAATTGCTATTTTATCCGTATAACTGGACGGAATAATCAAATGTCTGTCGTCCCTGCTTCCACCTCCGTCCTGTAGTAATGTAACTGTGTGAGCGTACGGGCCACCATCAATAGCATGCGTCCAGAAGCCCGAAGGTAATCCGATGGGAATGTTGTCGTAGCTGTTTGACCCTGCTACGGCTGTCCGTGGGGCTGTCCCCCCAAGACCTCCGTAACCAACTATCAATACTCTGCCCGCTGTTGTATCGGTTTGAGACGTGACAGCATCTTTTTGAGCTGCCGTTTTTAATTGGAGGTTGGCTCTTGCCAGCGCTTTATCAGCCAGATCGGACAGATTGTTTTTCTTTAAGAGCGCATCCGGGATTTTGCTGGTGATAATTTTCACGATCGCCTGATGCAGCTGATCATGCTGGCCTTTGTTCAGTGCCAGTCCTGATTTCTCAACGACATTACAAATCTCCTCCTGAACGGCATCCCACATATCACTGTTCAGGTCAGTAGCGCGGCGCCCTGTCGCCGGATCTCCATTCGTAAAACCATTTTTACCTGGACCAAATTTATCGGCCTGTGCGGTGGGCGTATCAATTCGATGCATTTTCTGTTCCTTCCGGGTAAGCAAAAACGACGACGGTATGAGACGGCGCCAGTTTTTCAATAACACACTCTGCGACCGTGTCGCCCCATGTTCTGATTGCGGAGTTGCACGCACTTGTGCAGGTCTGCCAGCTGACGTTAGCGTCTGCCGGAATATTCACGCGCCAGTAATAACGCCAGAACTCACCCCACTCCGGGTCTGGGGTGCTGTCGAGATTCTGAAACTGCTCGATCGTCGCAGTGGTGTAGCCCAGCGCATCCAGCTGGTTGCGGTAAAACTGCTCGTTAATACCGCCAGCAACGTTAGCCTTTGCGTCAAGACGCTGCTGGCGCTGGCGCAGGGATTGCACACCGTCTGGCGTACAGGAATCCGGCAGGCCATAGACGGTTTCATAACGGTCAATCAGCTCAGTTGTCTGCGAAGGGTCGATCTCTTTCATCAGCGCATTAGCGCGCTGATGGACTCGGGCAAGTGACGGAGCCAGCCCTTCGATTAACGGATTCTCTCCTTCCCAGGCCGGGCCGGGCGGCAGTAGTCTGTAAAGCAGCTGCTCGTATTCGTCCTGAAGGGCCATCAGCTACTCACCTCCGTATAGGTTGCCCAGGTGATCGCACCCACCACGGGAAGTTCTGTCGCCCCCAACGCAACATCGGCCACCGGCGCGCGTAACTGGTGAGCAACCTCGCTCGTTGCCAGGCTAATCGCTTCGCTGATGCGTGAAAGATAAACTTTTCCTGACGGCACACCGTCCCGCAACATCAGGGAGTTCAGCTCCGCGGTAACGGCTGCGCGGATTTCAGCAGTATCCTTTGCCAGCGCAATAGTCATCGGAATAACCTTTTCGCTGGCAGGGAAGACCGTCAGCCCAGCCCCGGCCACGGGTGCCAGCGGCAAAATATGGTTTCGGACAGCCTGAACCAGATCATCGCCCGGCGCCGGATGGGTCGGGTCGCCAGTCGCCACCATCACGCCCACGGTCCCGATCCCGTTGTAATGCCGGAGCGTCCAGGCTCTGGTGATACCGGGGATCTCTTTTGCCCAGATGACATAATCCGGATCCGCGCCGCCCTGCGGTATCCAGTAGTAGCGCTCCATGACGCGGGCACGCCAGGTTTCCAGCTCCTCTACATCATCACCACCGGTTACCGTGTCGGCATACCCGGTGGACGGGATACCACTGACAGGCGTGCCGAGGCGCAGCGCGATGCCATCGTCAGTATTTCCTGCCGCCCCGGGGTTATCCGCCACCAGCGGAACACGCAGAACACCGCCTGACGCCTTAACAGTCTGGGTGGTTGTAAATGTCACCTGATCATCACGCTGCACCTGTGTGCCTGCCGGCAGCGTCGGCGTTCCGCTGATACCATCCCAGCGCACATAGCCTGTTGCGGCCACGGCATCTTTTCGGGGGCATCGTTTGATTCTGCCGTGCCGGTAAAGCCAGTCCTCATCACATAAATCAGGCAGCATGTTGCGCGCCAGATAATCGATATAGCCATACAGTGTATGTACTGCTGCTGCCTGTACCCGTGCATAGACCTCCGCGTCCATCCTGCGTAACAGCACGTCTTCCTGGAAGCGCGTCAGCAAATCACTGCGAATGGTGGCTATCAGTTGCGGGAGTTCAGGCCGTGAAAATTGACTGTCAGCCATCAAGCTCACTCCATATGTCATCGAATGTAATGTTGTGGATAGTGCCGTCTCGCTGGTAAATCGTTACCCCGGCGGCCAGTGTCTCTATCCCGGTCCGTTCGGCGGTTACGTCAATGCGTGCAGCAACACCGTCTTCTTTCATCCACGCCAGCGCCTGCTGCATATACTCGCGGGCATCCTGTGGCGTTTTGTTGGTGAGTTTCCGGCGTTTCAGCAGATACAGACGGGAGCCGATCCTGTCGTTCTGTACCGTCGGCCAGGTATCGCCCCACCAGCCATAGGGTTCTGGTGTCCGGTCGTCACTTTCGGCACGGCGCCATGAAAAAAGAGAGATCACAACTGAGCGTGTTAAAAGGTCGAGCGGATCCGTGGACTCCTTCAGGAGCCCGTTTACATAGAGGATCATGATTTAACTCATCGGTTGGTCGGGTGGGTTTGTCGTACCGCCGCCGTCGCCATTTTCTTTGTGGGTGTGGCCGTTGTACGTCGTGCGCATGGCAGACATCGTTTTGCCTGCGCCATCGCAGAGGTCTTTGATTTGTCCGGTGGCCTCGATATCCATTTCGAACCGGGCTTTTGGCGCATTGGTGAAAATAATTGGCTTTCCGCCGCCGTTGACGACGATCCCGGAACGGGTGAGCGTTACCGACTGCCCCTGGTCGTCATAAACCGCCACTTCACCGCGCGCCAGCCCTTTCAGGCGGTACCGTCGATCGGCAACTACCACAGCAACGCCGTGGGAACGATCGCCCCCCGGGAAGAGCATTACGGCTTCAGCACCATTCTGCGCGGCGGACGTAAACCCATACGGTTCGAGATGTTCAACGTTTTCTTTAGGTTCGCCAGCGATCAACTTCAGTCCTGCGGCCTGGCATTTTTTTGCGGTGTCCAGTGCAGTGATGACCGCCCGGGTGACAATGTTTTGAAGAGAAGTTCCGGCCATCAGAAATCAGAGCCTCCCGTGTTTTTTTTCTTCTTCGGTGCAGCCGGTTCTGGAAGATATGCGTCAGCCGGTCCGACACGAATTTCAGTTGTTGTGCCGTTATTGTCCTGGCTGTATGTCACTTCGGCGATCACCAGCTGTTCGTTGTCGAAGCCATTAAGGGGATCGTAAACGATGACCGAAAGGTTTGGTTGCCAGAGCTCACCATTCCCCTGGCGCCAGCCCTGCACTGTATAAGTGGTTTCTCTCGTTTTAGCGGCGCGCTGCCTTGACTCGAATTCACAGCGTGCTTTGCAGCTATCTGACGTCGCGGTGCCGGACTGCTGTAGGGTATGCGGACGGTACCGGGTAATCTCCCTATCCGTCGTCTTTTGCCGGATGGCGGCGATCGTCGCTTCACCAAAATCATCATCCGTTCCCGGTCGCTGGCCGGTGACGAGGTAACTGGAAAATCTTTCCCGGACGCTGCGTTCTGTATCGCATGAAAGAATATTCTCACCCAGCACCAGCGCCGTGGCCGCCTGTGCGCTGCCTGGTTTGCCAAGAACCAGCCGCCCCTGAGCATCGTCATAGGCCAGCGCCTGAACCTGCCCCATCAGCCGGTTCAGACAGTCCACTACCGTTTCACCATGTTCCGGCTGTGCATCAATGACTGCCGAGGCAGGAGCGCCTGCATCGATAACGTCAATACCGAATGGTTTTGCCAGTGCGCTGGCGATCCGGTAAAGGTTTTTCCCGTTGTGCTGTGCAGGTGATGCAGAGCAGTCAATAAGATCAGCCGTTTTACTGCGCCCGACGATCCCCATAGTGATCGCCGCTGCATCATAACGAAGCGGCAACGCTTCAACCCAGCCGGTGATCACCAGGTCATCCCCAATCATCACTTCAACGAGGTCGCCATTTTTTATCTGCGGCGCGCCGTCGCTTCCCGGCCATTGACGGGTAATCGTCACATTAAAATCGCGGGCTACGCGGTCAATACCGGCGCTGATGCGGGCCGAAGTCCAGCCGCCCCACTCCCGGCCATTAACGCGTAAAAATACGGTATTGTTCATCTCACAGGCACCCTCAGCGGTTTCACCGGTACGAATCCCGGATGGCGGATCACGTTTCTGGAAAGGATGTCACTTTCCCGCGCAGCATCGTCATACCAGCTCGCAGCAAGTACCAGCGCAGGAAGCACATCTGAAGGCGTACGCTCTGCGGTGATTTCCACCTGGGCAAGGCGCGCGGAAATATCGCGGTTCAGGTCCGTCCTGAGCACGGATATCTGTTGAAAAATGCCGTCATCGGTAATTCGCAACTGTTCCTGATCGATGGCCGCGTTAAGCACACTACGGATTTCGGTTAATTCGTCCCAGGTTGGCGGGTCTGCCGTTATCGCTGTACTGGCAGATCCATCCAGGGCTGGATGAGAAATATTGATGATGTCATTGCCGGGGACGCCGCCACTGACGCCGCTAATCTTCCCGGCCTGTCCCTGTGGTGCTGCAATAGTTTTGGGCTGTGCCAGCGTGGAAACTGCCTGAGAAGCGGCACTGATTGCCGTTGAGCGGATGACGGCGGCGATCATATTACTGCGGGCTTTCTGCACTTCGACAGAGCCGGGGTCTGTCGGCCATGTGCCCCGTGGCGCCAGACCGGGTTCGAGTGTGACACCGGACATGGTCTTGATCATCGTCACCAGGTCCGACGTATCGCCGGTAAGACGGTCCCCGGCACGCCATGCTTTTTGCAGAGCATTCACAAAATCACTGGCCGCGCTGGGCGGCATCAAAATGACCGACAAATCCCCCTGGAGAAGACGCATTGCCGCCGAGACGCCGGAATCTACCATTCTGAACGCATCAGCAACATCGCCAAGCATCGCCGCGGCATCTGCGAGCACGTCGTTTTGCAGAAAGTCCGGAATGCCCGAGAGAGAAAATGCAGAAAACATACTGTCAATTGCATCATCAAACAGGCCGCCCGACTGTTTCAGTCGCTGTGCCGTCGCCATACCCGCGACAGGAAATGAAAGTTCTCCGCTTTCCACAAACTGGAAGGAAACCCGACACATGCGCCCTTCGCTGTTGCTGTGCGTGACTCTGACCTGTCCGTCAATGCTGCCCTGCATTTCCCCATACTGTGGATGAACCAGCGTACCAGGCCCCGCTGTTTCAATTGCGCCAATGAGACGATCCCGCTTGTCTGCGTAATCATCACCAATCAAATAGGCGTTAATTGTCATCCTGCGCGTTGCGCGGCCCAAATCTTCCGTAAACGGTTTATCGCGGTTGGGATATTCATGCACCTGAACGCGACGGCCGAACGACCCTTCATCATCTTCCACGGAAAAAGGTACGCCGCGAAATGACGCATCACGCAGGCGATCGCGCCAGTCGGTTAAAGAAAAAAAAGCCATATAGCCCCCAGAAGGAAAAACCCGCATTAAGCGGGCTTATCGTGGTGTACGGAACGGGGAATACCCCACGTCGTGGGTAATATTCAGTTGGGGATCGCCTTTGTTTTGGCTCTCCTGAACGCGCATCCCCTGAGGTGCATTTTCAAAGGTTACTTTCAGCTCACTACGCTGCGCTGCTGGCGCTACAGCACGATCAAGCACTGGTTGCCTGTTATGCGGTAATGCGGGGGGGATTACTGGCACCACCGGCGGAACAGCGGTAATTGCTGGGTTACCGGCTGGTGCCGCGGGTAAATCCAGTTGCGGCGTCGGCTGGGTCATCTTCAGTTCGTCAAGATTAAGCGGCACCGCAGGCTGATACTCTGGCGCTCGTGATGGTTCAGGAAGTTGAAAATTCCCGGCAGTATCCTGCTTTACCATTTCACGGTTTTGCTGGTTGTTATACCAGCCACCTGAGTTCCAGCGGTTTTTCAGAGACTGCCAGAAAGAATCTGTCTGATCCGCTTTTTTAGTGGCGTCAGCGATCTCCTTCAACTGCTCAAACATATAGATAGCAACGGCAATCTGTATCGTTGCTACGCCCATGGTCGCAATTTTTCCCAGCACGCCGGAAAGCTGTGTCGCGAGCGCGAGCGCAGTTCTGAGTGATCCGATCGTCTTCAGGCTGAATGCGCCGGTCATGTATAAACCCACACCGCCCAACACCGTCTCCCAGCCGCCTATTGCCTGCGCCACATGATCAACTTCCTGCCATACAGCTTTGAACACCGGAGCAACGTCGTCCCAGTTCTGAACGATGAGCAGAGCACCCGCCGCCAGTGCCGCAATCGCAACTTTCGCTGGTGATAAATTGATTACGCTGTTCAGGATTTTTACTGCCCGGGACAGACTGCCAACTGATACACCGACCGCCAGCAGCGCAGCAGCGAATTTGGCCGCAGACTGTACCAGCGCCGGATTAGCCCGAACGAAAGCCCTCACCTCTTCCAGATACGGCATGATGGCTTTTGCACCCTCGTTCACAGCGGGCAGAAATGTGTCACCTAACGTCACTGAAATAGCATTAATGCTGTTTTTCAGCAGAACAAGCTGGTTTTCGGTGGTGGCCGCGCGGGAAGCGTATTCCTTCTGCATGGATCCGCCATACTCCTGGGCGTCTGCCACACGGTTAAAATTGGTGCGTAACAGATCCAGGTTGGTCAGTAGCGGTGCAATCGCACTGAGGGATTCCTTGCCAAACAGCGCATTCATAACGGCCGCTTGTTTAGCCTTCGGTACTTTCGCAAGAGAATCCAGCACCTTTAGCATCGCTCCGCGCGAATCCTTCTGCATATCTTCAGCCAGCTGCTTCGGATTCAGTTTCAGGAAAGCCAGAGCCTGCTTCTGTGCTTTGGTGGCCGAGTTACCTGCGGTAAGCGACAGCATGAAGTTTTTGATGCCCGTGGAGGCAATTTCCGACTCAACCCCCATCCCGGCGATAGTGGCACCCATTGCCGCAATTTCGCCGGATGCGACCCCGGCCACACTACCGAGAGGGCCGATCCTTGTTACGATCTCCGAGATTTTTTTCGCGTTGGCCGGACCCGTGTTTCCCAGATAGTTAATTTTATCGGCAAGAACGACCACATCATCTTGTGTCAGTTTAAATGCCGTTCGCCACTGGGCCATCATCTGGCCGGATTCTTCGGCAGTGGTGTCAAACGCAACACCCATTTTTACGGCGTCGTTGGCGAACTGCATCAGATCACTACGCGCGATCCCCGCCTGGCCGCCTGCGGCCACAATTTCCGCGATCCCCTCTGCTGCCATGGGTAACTGCGTGGACAGCGTCAGGATATCGTCGCTCATCTGGGCAAAGGCTTTTTTATCATCGAGACCGTCAACTACCTTGCGGATGTCGGCCATCTTCGATTCAAAACCCATCGCGGAATTTACGGGAAGCGCCAGCGCACCGAGAATGGCAGTCCCCGCTGCCGTCGCCCCCAGCGCCAGGCTCCCCATCTCCTTCTGAAACCCCTTCAGCTCGCGCTGCATCCCTTTCATCGGCCCGGTCAGCTGGTCAACGGCAGTAATGATTGCCTTTAACTGGAAACTGTCAGCCATGCTTTACTTCCTCGTTGATGCGGACGGCCTCCGCTTCCAGTTCAAGGAAGTCAGATATGGCCGCCCGCCGTAGCTCAAAGGGGTTTAATTTCCAGAACCAGGCGACGTTGTAGAGTCGTCGTCTGAGGTTTGTTCCGTCTCCGATTGGGTAAAAAAATTCAGGATGAGCATGCAGGCTTTAAAAATATCCAGCTTCGCCAGCTGCGCAGCAGATGAGCGGGGGATCCCCGCCAGCACCGGGATATACTTAAGCGCTACAGCACTATCCAGTTTCACCCCGCCGTCACCGGACACAGTGAACGGGAAACCGATCGCTTCAATTTCGTCGTACGACGGCTCGCGTAATTCCAGGACATGCAATTTTTCGTTATGCGCCATAATCGGCTTTTTCAGCGCCAGTTCTTTTGTCATTGGTAAAATCCTTCTTCACCGTGGAACTCCAGATCCACCGTGCCCTCTTCGGGGTTATGGTTCGCTTCGCCATGCAGCCAGGCATTCGACAGAACATATACCTGACCGTTCGCCAGCTCTGAGGTAATGGTCATGTTGTCGGAGCTGGTGATTTTGTTCACCGGGAAGTTTTTCGGCACCTTCGCCGTTACCTTCGTATAGGGTGCACGGTGCGTTTCTTTGTAATCGACATCACCGGCAAGGCCGATCACGTCATCCCGCACGCGTGTGTTCATCGGCACTTCAATGCCGCCGGTGATCGACAGCTGCTGCCCGTCGATCTTGAAATAAGTGGTACCCGCAATCTTGCCCATTATGCGGCCTCCTCGTTGTATTGCAGACGGAACTGATTAAGCACGGCGAACACGCGCAGCTGGTTGACATAATCCGGCGGGAAGAGCACATCCAGGCGGTTAGGATCTGACGTGTTGCGCTCGACTATCAGGTATTGCTGGAAGAGGTCGAAGTTTTCCACGATCCCCTCGCGCTCGAGCTGGCGGTACACCGCCCCCAGTTCGCCACGGATAACAGACGGCGTAACAATCGCCTGGCCTGGGCCAAAGCGGGTACCGTCGTTCGCCAGTTTGTGGCGGCCGTATTTGCTGGTGATCACCGATTTCAGGCGGCGCAAAACGTAAGCGCTGGTATGCAGCGTTTCACTGTCCAGATAGCTGTTATCCGCCACGCCGTAAGCGTTGGTCCTGTAGGTTGTGATATCGCGCTGAATGCGCAGAATACCGGATTCGGTATAGGCGGTTGCGATGCCATGCATCAGCAGGGATTGCTGCTCGGTGATGGTAAACCGCTTGCCAGTTGGAGCGGGAAGCGCACCAGTCAGTTCACCGGTTTGTGTAGGACGAGCCGGATCATTACGTAAAAATACGGCCTGGCGGCCCAGACGGTAAGCCACCAGCTCATCAACTGGCGTCTGTACATCCCGCTCATAACCCGCGATGGTGATATGCTGATAATTGAACGTATCACCAAAGTCAACCAGCTCGGACAGTGAGCCAGTTTTTGCGGTGTATACATGGCCGTAAAGCTGGCGAATGTAGCTCCAGCGACCGGAACTGTCGTTCATCTCTGTCGCCATCAGTTGCAGTGATGCGCTGTCGCTGAATGGCAGGCCGATATAATCGAACGGTTCATCCCCCATCGCGGCGATGGTCCCGGTTAAATCCGGGTCGCCCGCACCGCCACTCATACTGCCAACCTGCACACTCAGCCCCGCAGGAACTTCTTCACCGCTGGCTGTGCCGTAGTAATTCAGCGTTAACGGAATAGTGTTTCCGCTGGCGCCACTGTTCACTGCGGTGAGCTCAAGAGTTCCCTGGTCAGGTCCCGCTGACGTTACCCGGTATTGTGCGGTAACAGGAAGATCAGGATTACCGTTAATGGCTGCCAGAAGCGATTGTGCCGTATCTGCGCCGGTGTCGTTGGCCGCCACGGTGATCTGAACCCGGGTGGTACCGATATACAGATTCACCGCTCCGGCATCGGTCGCCGTGCCGGAAAAGGTGATCGTGCCGGTGGCGGCCTGCCCGTCATTCTGAACCGCGATAACCCATAATTCACCGAACGGGTCCACACGACGATATGCGTCAACCATGCGCGCGAGCTGGCTGCCGCGCCCGGCCATTTTTTTTGCCAGATCTTTGGACGGCATGATGACCAGTTGATTAACAGGCATATCAGCGTCGGGCAATGCCATGCCAATCAGCAGGGATGGCCCGCTGTCCTGCGCGGTGTTTGCAGCACTGTTATCCATTTCGGCATAAAACAGCGGTACCCGGTTATCTGCCGGGATGTAATTAAAGCTTACGGTCATCTTTAACCCCTTTTTGTTGAACTACTTCGATTTCACCGGCGGCTTTCCGGCGGAACCAGTATGCGGACGCTTCGACATTTCGCCCTTTTAAGGGCAATACATCGCCTCGGGCCGGATCCGGAACAGATCGCCCTTTTGCGGGTTTCACAAACATGATTTATTCCTGAAATGTAATTTCGGTGTGGTGCTCGATGTCGCCATCTGGCCCGGTACCGGGCTCGATAAAATCAACATCAATACTGAGCGTTTTAAGGTCGGGCAGGCCATCCAGATCATCATGCTGGCGGGTGTCTGTTTCGGTAATCTCATACTTCACCGTGAAATCGAACTGGTAATACAGTTCGTGGCGATTCAGATCGAGAAGCATCCCACCCGCATACTGAATTTCATGCGCCTGCGGGTCCGGCTCCCACCCCAGCAGCGCCTTCCAGATTTCCTGCCTGACGTCGTGAACTGCGTCGTAAGAAGCCCACTGACCTTTTTCATCCCGTTCGTTGCTGAGTACCACAATGACGGAGAAACCCTCCGTCAAATCCTGCCAGTAGTCGGTCTGCGATTTCTGCTCACCCGTGACGTCTTCAGCTGGCACAACATACGCGGCTGGTAGCCTGAGCTTTCCGGCCTCCGGAATCGCTTTAAACTGCGCGGCGCCACCCACACGGTTTTCAAACCGAGGGCAACGGCTGCGAAGTGCCGCAATAATCGGGGTTAATTTCATTTTTTCTTCCTTCGCTGAGGGCGGAGTGATTTTCGCAATTCGCGGGAGAGCACATAACGTGTCCAGCTACGGCGTTTATCCAGAACCTCAGTCATGTAGTTGTTACGTGGCGCCACACGCCAGCCGCTACCGCCTGATGCGCCGCGATGATGGCTTTTCTTACGCTTCGCCCCACGGCGAACACCGTAGAACAGAAAGGCGGGGTAAAAGGCACCATTGATATGCCGGTTGCCCTCTCCGTTTTTCTGGTTAGGCGCGATCTTCACCATGAGTCCCGGTCGTTTTTTTGACGCCCGGGGGACGTAGTAACCGATAGAACGCGCCAGCTGGCCGGTGCGGTACGAGGGGTTTTCGCCTGGCTTCGAGCGGCCACGTTTCATGACCAGTCGCCGCGCATCACGCATGTGAACCTGACCAATTTTGACGAACGCCCGCCGCATCCTCGCCCGGTTAAACACCAGTTCTTCCGGCTGTACGAAATCAACGTGTAAAAATGCTTTCTGCGGCATAGTCACTCCCGTTGTCGGTACCCACTTCTTCGCACTCAAGCAACAGGAAACGCCGTTTACTGTTCAGGTCCCGGACGCGTTTGACCCGATAAGAAATATCGTCGTGGAGCACTTCATGATCGGCGGTAATACCGCGGCGAAAACGGATGGTGAAATAGTGCGTCACCCTGTTTTCTACCTGCACAGAGCCCTGATATGCTGCCGCGCCGGGTTGCGCTTTTTTGGCCCACGTCCGGATCTGCTCCGGGTACGTCGGCGTTACGCCAAAGTCATCAGCCGGAACATCGACACGCCGCCGGATAACAATGCGCTGGTCGAGTTCGCCCGGGTCGGGCAAAAGGTATGTGGCGCTGGCCTGCGCCTGCCTGAGTTTCATAGCGGGATGTACCTGTATGGACCGACGAGCCAGTTAAAGCTCATCGGCAGTTCGACCTTCTCCACTTCGGTGACGGTTGAACGGTTCTCGTAGAAGTGCGTCACCAGAAGCAGCATCCCCATCCTGATATCATCCGAGAGAACAAGCCCCTCCGGATCGTCGGCTGGCACCCCCGCCTCCGCCGTATAAAGTCTCCGGTTCAGAAAATTTTCTGTCCTGGCCTGAACCGCCCGCCCCAGCAGCTCAAGAAATTTATCTTCATCGGCGTAATCCTCATCCAGCCTGAGCTGCGACTTGATCTCCTCAGGAGAAAGCAACATAGGATCCTCCTGCGCCCGCCGGATGGCGGGCACATAAAAACCGCTTAACGCGGCATGGTTTGTTCAGAGTTGAGCGGGATTAGCTGCTTGCCGAGCCTTTGCCCACCAGCGCTTTAATCGCAGAGGTATCTTCGAGAATACAGTCAAAGCGATGGAACGCCAGGAAGCCGGTCTGGTCGAATTCCGCGTAACGCTCCACCAGGCGCTTCAGGATCATGTAGCGAACACGGCGGATAATGAAGCGGGCGAAGTCGCCACAGAACATGAATTTTTTGCCCGCGCCAATATCATCGATCTCCTGATCAATAACATACGGAACATTCAGCACTGATGCTGGCGCCACGCCGACGATATCCGGCAGCCAGAGTGGACGGCCCTGACCGTCTTCCATCTCGCTGATGAGTTTCAGCGTATTGTCATTGAACGCCAGGCGGAACTTCGGCCCGCGGCGGTACGCAGGATCAATACTGTGTTTCAGCGCCAGAATTTCCTGCCATTTAACAGCTCCGGCGGCGGCCGTCTGCGTAGTGCCGGTTACGGATGCTTTCAGACCCTTCGGCTGTTTTGGCGTGCCGGTGCCGGTTCCCTGAATAAGATAACGCGCTTCACCGCGGCCAATACGCTCCGCAATACGGCGGGCGAGATAGGCTTCCATGTCGATCGCACTGTCCTGTAGCAGCTCGTTGGATACGCGTATAATTTTGGATGTCATTTTCAGCGCGCCCAGACTATCCATACCGAATTCGGTATCTTCTTCACCCGCTTCTTCGTTTTCGCCCAGCAGCACCCCCACTTCAGCGGTACCATCAGCAGTGGCCCATTCCATGGTGCGCCCATCGGATGTAGTGATGATCTGCGCAACGCTGGCGATACCGCCAAACGCTTTCATCTGCTCGACCACTTTCGCAAGGAAAGTATCAGGCACGGTATAACCACCCTTTTCATCCGGGGCCACCCCCTGCGCGCGCAGCTCACGTAAGGCTTTACGCTCTTCTGAACTCAACTCGCTCGCACCGTGACGCATCCATTTGTCAAAAATCTGGCCGCGCTTTTCATCCTGCTGCGGATTTTTATCCGGATCCAGATTATTGCGCTGCTCGTCCTCGTTTTCGTTAACGTAGGTCTGATCCTGGCGGCGCAGCTCTTCTTCACGGGCGATGCGCTCGTCAAGTGCTTCCAGCTCAGATTTTGCCTTGTTCCATTCGGTACGCTGCTCATCCGTCCATGGGTTATCGCCAATTTTTTCGTTCAGCGCGCGCATGTCGGTTGCGATGGTGTTACGTTTTTGTTTCAGTTCATGCAATTTCATGGTTTTTCCTTACGCGTTAAGAAGAGTCAGGACGCGTTCACGCGCCATTCTTTGGTTAATGGCATTCTGTAGCGCGCCACTGTCGCGCGCCTCCTGCCAGGCTTTCATGGAACGGACGGCGGAATCCGCCTCCTGATACGCCGGATATGTCACAGGACTGACATCCAGCAGACGGGAAAAACGGGTAATCTCACGAATCACCACACCATCCTCGTCCTGATACCATTCCTCTCCGTCGCGGGCGACGCGAAATGCAAAAGAGGACTGGTTGATATCCCCGCGCTGCATTGGTGCCAGCACCAGATCACGGATTGTCTGAGTTTCTGGCGCGGTGATGTCATACCGCAGGCCACGCTCATCAACGGTCAGTGCCAGCGTGCCCGCGCTTCTGCGACCCAGGATAAAATTAGGGTCATGGTTGAACAAAGCCCGCACATCGTCATTCAGCACATCATCAAACGCGCCGGGACGGATGATTTCGCGAAACGAACCGAAAATCAGTTCAGAACGGCTGTCAAAGACCGAACCATACCCGATGATCCGGCTGGGCTCACTGTCGTGCGTTTCTGCGCGCACCTCGCCGCTGTAACAGCGAATTTCACGTTCACTCATCTTGAGTGTTCTCCTGGATTGTGGTTTTGGCGGGCTGGGAGGCGTTAACGCTGACCAGCATTTCATCAAGGCCGTCTTTCGGATTCATGTCCTCAAACGCGCGTGCTTCGTTGCGGCTCATCCAGCCATCGGTGATAGCGAAGTGATAGAACTCAGCACGCTCTTTGGCAGTACCGCGCAATAAGCCCGCCAGGTTAAAGCGCACGTAATACCCGGCTTCCCGTTCGGCGCGGGTGAACAACCGACGGTTAAGCTCCTGCTCCCAGTTCGTCACCCACGGCATCATTGTGTAGCGAACAAACTGAATCGCCTGTTCGGAAATATTGGAGAAGGTGGCTTTTTCGAGGTCGTTGATCATGTGTGCTGGCACGTTGAAAATCCCGGCAATCATGGAACGGTTGAGCTTCATCATGTCGATAAGCTGGGCATCGACTGGGGAAACCGTCAGCGCTTTATAATCCAGTTCAGCCGGGAGCAACATTGTCCTGTTTTCCTGGCTGCGCAGCATCGCCGTGGCTTTTTGCCACATTTCCTTCAGCCTTTTCCAGGAGCCGTCATTCAGTTCTCCTTTTACTGAAACTATGCCCGCGGGTCTGGCGTTACCGCTGAAAAAACTTTCCGTGTATTTCTGCCCGCTCATACCCATACCGATGGTTTCGGCGTGCTGAAGAACCGGACTGAGCCCCATTTTCTGATCGTTACCCAGCGCCCTGACGTGGATCATGTCATCAGGATTAATGGCAAAGGAACCTTCTTCGTTATACACGCCGTAGGTATAACGCCCACCGGTGTTCAGCAGCGTTGTTTCCCACGGCATACAGGCTTCAAGGCCAGTGACTTCACCGGTTCGGCGGTGCCGGAGAACTCTGGTATATCCGTTACCCCAGCCCAGAATGTGACGTTGTTTGAGCTCGCGCCATTTATAGCTGGTCTGCCAGGAATTGGGTTCGTCATGAACCAGGTAAAAGGCAGGATGGTCGCGGGCAGTTTCAACCTTCTTCCCGGTTCGCCGCATGACGTGCAGGGGCATCTGCGCAACGTTGGACGAAATAACGTAGATACAGGCATAAACCGCCGCCAGTTTCATTGCCGTCCGGGGATTAACAATCACATCACCATTAAAGATCCCGTCGTTTTCGGCCGCTTCAACGGTGACCTGAACAGCTGGGTTTTCCAGCGAGTTGCTTCTGAAAATGGCATCAATCAGCATGTTTTTATTCTCCTGGCCGCCAGCAGTGCCCACAGCAGCAGGCCACTACCACCAGCCATGAGGGCAACCGCCGCGCCAAATTTGAGGTAAATACCTCCCACCAGCGCGCCGAAGCCTGCCAGCCCGGCCACATCGATAATTAGTGATTTCACAGGAATAACAGTTCCTCATCAGGATCGAGGTTAGAAAGGAAGTCTTTCGGCTCGTTCAGCATTGCGCGGCCAACACCCATCATCAGGCCAACTGCACCATCAATTTTGTTGCCAGCGCCTTCTTTCACCGGGCGAACAACATCGTCGCTACCAGGCAGGTACTTTCCAACCACGTTCGAAATACACCAGGTCATCAGGGGATTACCGTCATGGTGGAATCGGCCAGCAGCGATCGCAGCCTCAATCTCTCGCATCGGGTCGCTCATGTTTGTGTAGTTCTGGGTAATGGTGACGGGCTCCAGTCCTTCATCCTGCAACATGTGAGAAAGGCCGGTTGCGCCATAGGGGTCAATCGGACTCGCCGCTATTTTCACGGTTTCACGTAATTTCAGGATCGCTTCCAGGATAAGGCGGTAATCCACTTCTGCACCGTCTGACGGAACCAGCACACCCTGATTAACGAAGGACTGGTAACGGTCGGCGATTGTTTTCAGTGCAGGGTCTGTGGCGTAGACGGTGTCTTCCGGCACCCAGAACAGCGGTGAAACGCAGTAATAATGGCTCAGACCGTCTATTTCACGGCGAAACACCGGAACCACCGCGTTCAGGTCGAGTTTTGATGCCAGGTCTATGCCGAGATAACACTCTTCCCCCGCAAAATCGGACAGCCTGAGCGTCTTATCTGCCGCGGCCATCCACTTCTGGAGGTTGTAATAGGCTGCTTTAGAGCTCACCCATTTATTGAAATGTTTGGTGAGTATTTTGTTGGTCTGGCTTGGTGTGGACATCGCCAGCAGCTGTTTAGCCTTGAGGAATCCCTCTTTCACCGAAATGTTGTAATTCGGGTTGGCCTTTATCAGCGCTTCCGGCTGTGTCCAGTCGTCGTCATCATCCAGGGTATAGATGATCCCGAAAATTGCCTCGTTTTCACCACCTTCTCTGATGCGCTCCAGTATCTCGACCACCTGCGTGCGCTTCTCATAGCATGGTGAAGCAATATCAAAACCCGCAGTGGTGATGATCAGCGTGATGGGCTGTTCCCTTGCCCCCATCCCTGTAGTCATCGTGGTATAGAGCGCATCAGTATCGTGTTCGTGATACTCGTCGATAATGGCGCAGGAAGGTGAATCTCCGTCGCCGGGGTCACCGATAACTGGCGCGAACAGGGAGCCGTCCGGGCGCGTCATCTTCTTCGCCCAGGGCTTGATGCTGAACTTCTGGCGCAGTGCCGGAAGCTTTTTCACCATCGCCAGTGCAGGCGCAAAGACTTTCCAGGCCTGCTTCTCCGTCGTGGCGCCGCAGTAAACTTCCGCTGCGTACTCACCATCGGCACAAAACATGTAGTTACCAACGGCCGCCGCGATCGCTGATTTACCGTTCTTACGTGGCACCTCGATGTAAATCTCAGTGAACCGACGAAAGCCGGTATCCTTGTGAACCCAGCCAAACGGCACGCCAAGCGCAAATTTCTGCCATGGTTCAAACTCAATACGCAGTTTCCGGCGAGCCCACTCACCCGATGTGTGCGGCATTTTTTGAGAGAAACGAAGGAAGCGTTCGGCTTTATTTCTATCGAAGCGGTAAGGCCAGCGTGGATCTTTGGCGCGTTCCAGGTCGTCCAGATGTCGCTGACAGGCAAGAATGGTTAACCGGCAGGCCAGTATCTTCCCGTTCACGACGTCCCGCGCATACTGGTTCGCCGCATTGACGTTCGGATATGTAGCCATCAGTCAAACTCATCAAATTCATTCCCTTCATCGTCTGGATCATTTTTGCCGCTGGTCATTCTGATACGGCTAAGCGGGTCTAACCCAAGAAGTGAACCCAGACGGGCGAGCTGCGAAACGGAGTCATTGCGGACATTGACCGCAGGGTGTTTTTTCTCTCCCCCCATTTCACTTGATACTGTCAGACCATCTTTTGCGATGACTTTTTCGGCCTCAACCATCAGGTGAAACGCATTGCAGTACGCCAGGAGGAGTGGCGCATCTTCCAGATCAAAAACACCACGCTCTATTAAAATTTTGCTTTGCGTTTTCCAGATGCGGATCGCTATATCGCTCATTAACTCTTCCGGCGGCGCAATCCTGGTCACTTTGCTTTTCATGCCTGAGGGCAAATTACGCTTACGGCCACCACCGGAAGATCGCACAGCAGTACCCATTAAAACCTCCAATCCAATAGGCGAAACCTTCCGGAAAAAAATTCCTTATTTTGGGCGCGTAAAAATTTGATGAGGCGGGCAGTCCGGAAGGGCATAGGCAGGAGAGATTTACCCTCCCCCCTGCCCGCCTGAGAGCCGTTCTCGCGCCGTCTTTGCGCTGTGGCATGGAGTGCACAGGCTTTCAAGGTTGGCATCACTGTCGTCGCCTCCGTGCGCCAGCGCCCGCACATGGTCAACACAGGTTGCTTCGGTTATTGCGTCACGACGCAAGCACTCCTGACATAACCCCTTGTCTCTCTTGAGAATGCGGATGCGGGTTTTATCCCAGGATGCACCATAGCCGCGCTGTTTACGTGACTGACCAGGTTTGTACCGCCGCCAGCCCTCGCCCCTGTGCTCATCACAGTATCCGCTGCGGTCTGTGGTGGTCTGCCTGCAACCCCGTTTACGACACGCTTTAGGCGTTCTTGGTGGCATGTCGCATCCTCCGGAATGCATAGCTGCTGATGCCATCGCGCCCCAACATGCTCTCAATGGTGTTGTGTTCAGCACAGACAAAACCCTGCGCGCCAAACCAGCGCCGGATACCTTCGTCGGTGAAATACCAGATGTGCTCGTCCTTGCGGTAATGCCGTGACGTCAGGATATGTTCTGCGCTTTTGAAGACAGGCAGAGACACAAACACCCACTCACCGGCTCGCGCGACAGCTGCTTCTGGATCGTCGATGTGCTCCAGCGAATCCCAGAAGGTCAGCGCCGGGAAATCACCGTCGGGGAAATAAGAGTCGTAAAGGTTCGCCCAGCGGCCACCAGCTTTAAGCCAGGCAATACCCTCAGGATTAACGTCATAGCCCCATGTTTCAGGCCGAGTCTCCACGAACTGCCCGGACCCGATCCCCACGTCAAGCACCCTGCCCCGATGGTGGCGGGCAACCAGCTGGATACGCGCCGCATTCAGCTGCATCCCCATGGTGGTCTGCGCCATCTGGCGATACTTCGCGAAATAGCTGGCATCGTATGGCCGTTCAGGTGGTACTGGGTAACGCCCTATTCCCAGTTCAGGTAGCCAGACAAGGCCGTTTTGCATTTCATGTGAGAACAATGTCATGTAACCAGCCTTTGAATATTTCCTGGAAGCCAGTGATATGTTTGCTGCAATCGTGTTCCATGCTGGCGCACATGCAGTAATTATCTGGTTGAGCCCAGCCGACGCGGGAAAGATCCATTTCTGGATCGGTAACGATATGCGGGGCATTGTGGGCACCGCATCCGCCCTGAATGATGAAAACAGGCGTTTTGTAGCAGATAGCCGCTGGCAGCGCCCAGCCAACCCCGGAAACCACGACGGCGGCATGTTCCACCAGCGCCAGCATTTCAGTCAGTGAGAGCTCGCCTTTGTGAAGACAGAGATCGGCCTCCGGCGGTTCGCCCACCAGCCACTCTTCACCCTCTTCAAGATCAGCAAGACTCACCACGTAAAAATGCTTTCGCAGTTCTCGCGCCGCTTCTGCCAGATATTTCGGGTCGGGGTTACGCGCCGGGTTTGCCCACTCTTTGCGGACGGTCGCTGGACGGATGACAGCTACCGGCTTAGCAGGCTGTACCGGTGACTCGCCGAATGACGGCAGATCAAACACGCTCGCCATTTTGCCGAACTGCCAGGTCATGGCGTCGATGATGGAGCCCTTGCTCAGTTCATCGGGGCCATAAAAAATGGTCAGAATCTCTGACGGCCGCGATGGTTCCAGCACAAATTCCACATCCGTTTGCTCTTCGTTTTTTCGCTGCGTCCTGAGCGCCGTGTTTGAGCGAACGAAATTCACATCGAGATCGGTGTAAAGTTCCGGCCAGGGTGTACGCAGAAATGCACCGGGGAACTGGCGTACAAAGGCGCGCTGGTAAATAGAGTCACCAAGCCCGTACATCCCGCGGATGCAGACCTTTCGTCTTTTCATAAATTTCCTACAAAGAAAGAGCAGTCTCGAGGGACTGTCGCGGGAAGCAGGTAAGCCGCGTGAAGCGGGAGCAGTTAATTATCTCGACATCACCAGCAACAGCACGGAGGCGGGAAAATTCATCCTGCCAGCGCGCTACGCTGAATTTGTCCGGGTTTGACAGCAGAGCGTGGTTGCCGTGCCAGTGGGTTCCGTTCCGTATAGAGCAGTCATAGCCCAGCAACAGAACGCGGCTGGCACCAAGGTGGAGCGCCAGCTCAATCGCTCGCTGACCAGAATTAAACGAACCGGGGATTGCAGACTGTAGCCAGTTAATACCGAAACGGCTGGCCGTAAACTCATCACCGCACCAACGGGCCGCTTCGGATGTTATGCCTGAGCCGTATTCTTCCCACCAGCAGCAGTCTGCTGCGTAAATATATTGGCATGCCGGAACAGCGCTCCAGGAGGAATTAACCGCGATAACGGGCATACCGGAATCACTGGCACGTACACAATCATCAAGTATCAGTGATGGTCCACTGGCAATACAGATGAAGGTTTTGGTCATGATATAGCAGCATAAAAAAACCGCCATAGATGAGGCGGTTTAGTATATCAAGAATGTCTAAGATGGGTGTTAGCTGATATTGCCCATAATGTGGCCTTCGACCTCTTCGATTTTAACTCTCAACATAGCATTGTTTAGAGTCGCCATTACTCCACCATCATTTCGAATTTTGACATTCTCAAGATGTAGAAAATTATTAGGGTATTCGAATCCAGGTTCATCACTGGTATATTGCTTGGCACCCTTATTTTCAAAATACTGTGCGAGCGCAACCCCTGTCTCTCCAATAGATTTCAGATTATCACCAACGAATTGATAATATTTCTTACCCGCAATAAGCGAGCCAGTTATCAGATTCCCTTTTACAAAAAGGGTAATGCCAATCCCACAACCCGTTCGGTTTACAATGGAATTAAGAAACAGCAAGTCTTCATCTTGGGCTTTCAGAGCCAGCACCTGATTCAACTCAACTTCATTGCTCATTGGGTATCCTCCTAAATTGACCAATGTAATAGATTACCCTTTTAGCGGATTTATGAATAGCAGTCTCTTTTTCTATCCACCAGAGGATCTGTTTTACTGATCAGCTGGTGGTGATCACCATTATCAACTCCACCAGCAGGTGAGCTTTGTAATGGCTAACAGTCGGCATCTGAACGCGCCACAGCCCGACAACTCCACATACAAGCTTTCTGAATTTTGGTGCGAGTGATAGACAGACTACGCATTACATCATCAATCTCTCATGCCTGCTCAGTACCAAGCATCTCTGGAACATTACGGACAGGCAGCATTTCGCTACTTTCGGTACGGTGTTAACCGACACCTCGCGCATCTGATTATTGTCAAATTAGAGAAGAGTATCTATCGCGCGTTGAATGTCTCTACCAATTACATCACGATCCGAAACAAAAAAGCATTCTTCCATTATGTCCCTGCCAGGATACATATGAGACTGTATGGGGAGGTCCACTTGAGTTTGATCTGGATACACCAGCGGCAACGAATCAAGATGCTCACCTACTTCGACAAGATAGGGAGCATTGCCATTAAAAAAAACGATAAGCTTTCTCATAAAAAATCACCCCGTTTATTTAGATGGCCTGACATTATCACAGGCACTCAGTGAATGCCTGCTGTAATGCCTATCTTTTTGGGAGGGTGACGACGTTTGGTTGCTGGCAGTTCGCCTGCCACGCTTTGTTATGCGCCAGGATGTCGCGCTTCGTCTGCTTATCCAGTACATCCCAGTCTTGGTCCGTTCCGTAGATGGGTTTAACCCAGTCGCAAGCAGTGTCCACTACCTCAACCCTTACGGGTCCAGTTGTCCCGCAACTCGCGATCAACATCGCCGCCAGGCATATGGTTAACAGTCTGATGTACATTGCTGGCCTCTTTCGTTGCTTCTACCCGGCGTTCGGCTACCGTGACCGTTGCCGCGGCGTTATCTTCGGTGCGCTGCTGGTCGGCTTTCGCTTTCGCTTCCGCTTTGCTGGTGCCGCGAATATGGCCTAGGCCAAAAGCGCCGGCGATAGCGGAAATAACCAACGCGGCCAGCCCGATTATCGTTTTGATACCCACATTCACCTCACACCAGAACGGATTTAGCCAGGTTATACAGCGCGCGGCGTTTATCCAGCCCGTTTCTGCCGCCATTGATAAGAAGCGTCACGCGTTCCACGTCGCCGGAATGAAGCAGGCAACCGCGGGATGCATAGAACCATGCGGCTGAGCGCGCGGCGTATTCATCTTGTTCAAGCAGCTCCGGGTGGGTAACAAGGTCCAGTTTCAACGCGTGGCCACAACTGCGATAGTTACTCAGGCCGGTAACCTGTTTCAGCCCTCGACCGCGATATTTCCATCCATCACCGGCAACCTGATTGCCAAGGTGTTCTTTTCCCCACTCTCCACCGTATACCAGATTGGCGATCGCTTTCTGGTTTGCCGGTTGCGTTGCTGTTCTGCCAAGTGCGGCGGCCTGCTGTTGAGTGATGCGGTGGCTTCCGAACGTCGGTACTAAGTTTTCAGCCGCGTAATTCAGGTTCTCCACCAGCCGGGTGAATCTGGTGCTTTCATGCCCCATCTGGGCAATAAACATGGCCTGATCTAGCGGTGCGGTGATGCCGTATTCCCTCATAGCAGCGTCGATATGCGGAAACCAGCGCGCAGCTAACTCGGCGCTTATGCCTGCCGCCTTCTGAAATTGTGTTTGGTTCACGTTGTGCTCTCTCCAGTAATGCGAGCGATATTGCCGCCCGCACGCCAGACAGCAACGCAGACAACAACATTGATGAGGATTTCACCGTAATCGACCTGAACGTAGTCACCATGCCAGATTCGAAAGGCTGTATAGGCTGGTGCCAGAATGAGGGCGTAAGCGAGGAGCTCCATTAGCCGCCGACGCCGCATACCCCGTTTCCTGAAGAACATCAGACGTATCGGGATCATGATGCAGGCCACTGCGTTAAGGTGAAGCAGCAGCCATGGTAAGTTCTGCATTAGCCACGTCATTCTTCCCCCTTCAGACCGGGTAAGTTTCCGGTCCGTGAGCGCTTGAGCACCCTGAGCAGGACAGTCACTGAAACAGTGGATGCCGCCAGCGCGCCAATCGCAGGTGAAACTTTTATGCTGACAGGCGGGCTAAGCTGATTCAGTCCGGCGTTGATAAGGGCGGCGATAATCTCTGAAGCAGTACCGGCACAGTAAACGCCACCGATGAAAGAAATCAGCGCAAAAATAATCTGCTTCCAGATTTTATGGTCCTCAGAATTGAGGATGTACAGCGCCGTCCCAGCGAGTGAGCAAACCATTACAGCAGGTGTGGCTTCTGGAAACAGCGTGGCGAAAGTAATTCCGGTAGTACCGGCGGCCACGCCAGCCGTTACCGTTGCAGATATGGGTTCTGCGGACATTTAGCCCCCTCTTCTTGCTGTGTGTCCTCTCAGAGCGAGGGGAAAAAAAAGGCCGCCCACAGGCAGCCTTGATGTTTTGGTTTTATAAAACAAATAGCCCACATGAGACATCATGTGGGCATAGTTACTTACCTATTTAATCCATATGTAGGTAGATTTATTCTATATGTAAGATTTCTAGACATATTTTAACTCCATTCTATGACCTAATGAGTTTATAGCCTTTTGTATTGTATCAATTTTTGTTGAATGTCTAAGGTCAAACAACCTAGTAACTTCCTGTTTTTTCACATTCATCCTAGCAGCCAAATCAGTCTGGCTTATTCTTGATTCAAGAAAGGCGTTAAGCAAAATCACTTTAGCTTCAACACTTAAAGGTAAATCTACATAGTCTCCTGTCGATATACTCGGCTCCGGAATTTTATCTCCATCTTCGAAGTAAAATTCTAAAGCTGTCACCAAAGCATCGCGTGCGTTTTCAAGCGCTTCGTCTTTGGTAGTTCCCTGCGTAAGAGCTTCAGGTATATCCGGGAATTCTACAAAGAATCCACCTTCTTCAGCTTTACTTAGGTTTACAGGATATCGCATATCATCTCAGCTCTACGTCGCGTTTCCGGTGAAACTCCGGCCCCTGAGGGGCCAGGTTTCTTAAAGCCCTAGTTGTTTGAGAATTGCCTTGCGAAGCAATTCGTTGAGTTCAGAGCCGGGATGACGTGGCAAAGTGCTACGCTTCCCGTTAAGTCTCAACTTAAGGTGCTTAGCACCGTCAGTAATCTCGACCCCCTGGGACTCCAACCAGCGCCGGAATTCGCGCTGTTTCACTGGTCCTCCTAATCGGTTAGTTAATCAATGATCAAGAGAGTAAACAAAAATGATTACCTTGTCAACAAAAATGCTTACTTGGTGTCAGGGGCTGGATATTGTACGCGACGATATGACAGGGGTACTGGTGCAATGCACCTTCGCGAATACCCCTGTCGTATCGCCGGATAACAAAAAACCCCGGCAGGCGGGGTTTAAAGTTTTTTCAAATTGTCGCTTTACATCGCTGCCATCGTGGCGCAGCTCTGCCAAGCATGAATGGATTATCTGATTTTCTGGCCCGTTTTCAATACCTCATCACACAAACAGCACTTTTTGCTAAATCACGATTTTCATGAATTTTCTTTCAGGGCATTCCGCGCTGACAAAAAAACCTTTGCCCTGAATATTTCCAGGCACCAGCGCACCCGCTTTCTGGCCTCTGATTCAGTCAGCCATGGCGCGAGATTCTGAAGATCCCTGGTTATATCAGAGATTTTTTTTCGGGTGGTGTAATACTGGTTCCCGACAATGTAAACCGGATCCTTCATATCGAACGCCTGAAGCACAGCTCTTTCCACAAACTCGGCGTCATCGCTATTCATCGCCTCGGCAATTACACTGACAGGCGGTTCGGGCCACAGGATCGAACGAGCACGTCTCAACGCCTGCTCACCACGGAACCCTTCTTCCCTTGCCTGGTTCAACGCTGCGGTAAAACGCTCGAGCGCTTTATCAGACCAGTTCTTTCCCCTGAGGACATTCCAGCACGAATGCCCGCAAGGTTTTGCCGGGGCCGTGCCTCCGCGAACATTTTCGCCCCAGATCGTAAGGAGAGATTTAATCCACCCAGACTGAACATCTGTAAGCAAAATGCTTTTCCCCAGCCAGCTCTTGCGTGGTGCCATTGCGGTTTTACCCAGCCCTTCTAAATACTGGCGTTTCTGGCGTGGCGTCATTTCATGTCCTCGATAATTATCATGCCGGTTTCGCCCCATACTTTTGATGTCCGGGCGTCCCAAATATGGGAGTCATCCTCGAACAGTGCGTCCAGAAGCGATTTTGTGAGATTGTCCAGATCTGGCTTTACCTGGTGCGGCTGCCCGTCCATAGCTGCGCGTTTTGTCTTGCTCCAGCTCTTAGGCATCGGTAAAACAAAAGTGATATGGGCACCGTTATCCGGCACCTGAATGTCATGCAGGCGGGCCTCGTCACAAAACATGCGATATCGCATCACTGACGGCCGCTGTTTCCATTTATCACGGCGTGTCATGCGGGGTTTTCCAACAGGGGTGATGATGTATTTAGGCATGGGCTTCCTCGCCCAACAGATAGAGCACCTGCACCAGAAGCTCAGCTTCAGTGCCGTACTTTATTTCCCAGGCGCGGCGGCCAGCATGAATCGCCACACCGTAACCGCCATTGCGATGGTGTGTATGGCAAAGGGGAATTGATTTCCGATGATCAGCACGTTGGCTTGTGCCCTGCCCTGTCCGGATATGGTGGATTTCCGCAGGCGTTTCGCCAAGGTTCAGATTCTTACAAACGATGCAGCCGAGCTCGGCCACACGCGCAAGATGGATGCGGTCTGCTTTTTTCATGCCGGACCACCAGCATAAGCAGAAACACCGCTCACGAAAGGGCGATGTGAGTGTTTTAGAGTAATGCTCTGCGCCATTATGATTCCTCAGGTTGGCGCAGTAATCAGCGGGTGTTCAGCCCGTTTGATTATTATAAATCAACACTTACAGCTTGAGAACCTTATGTGCATCTGGCAGTAAATTTAAATTTATTATCCTATCTTTATCACCCAGAACCTGGGCTGATATTTTATTATCTTCCCGATGAATCATTGTGCGCATAGCTTTGCTGGTCACAACGTAATCTGTTATTTCCCCTTCGGAAAGGCATAAAATAAGCATTCCGTCTTTAGTGAGACCGGCTGCAAATTCATTCAATTTCATAAGCACATCCCTAAAAATAGGTTTCCCCTTGCGGAGGCGGCCTTTTCTCCCTGCACGCTGAACGTAACTTAAGCAGTCCCTCTACTGAAGGTCTAATAGGTTAGAAAGATCAATTAACCGTAATTGGCCTGTCTAACCGATCGGCTCTAATGCACAGGATTCATGGAGCTTATATCACCGGCAAGTGGTCATTATCGGCTACACGGTTCAGGAAGAACGTCACTACCCCAAGCACATTCGCGTCATCCAGTGAATCGCCTTCGATGGCCTCCCCATCCTGTGTGATGAGTGCTTTTCCCTGAACAGAAGCGAAGTCCCAACTTCCGCAGAAAGAGATCAAAACCGTGTCACCCGCCTTCGGCCTTTTGGCAACATTTATAATTGCGTATCCAGCTGAAGTTTCGATAGTCCGGCAATTACCGTCGTAGCCGCAAAGCCTGCCGACGGTGAGCGTTGATTCTGCATAGTCTTTTGCTGGTGATGGAAAACCCATGATAACCACCCCTGTCGATTTACTGTATATTTATACAGTAACCCGCATAAAAGGAATGATCAACCTGTTAAAGGCACAAAATGCCAATTCTAATGAACGCAGAAATAGCCTAACCAAAGCAATATAATAACCAGGATCAATGAGTTAGGTCAGAGTGCAATGTGAACATGATTGATAGCTATGTGCAGAGAGTGGCAAGAGTGCTTCTTTGAGATACGCCGAAGAAAGTAAAAGAGGAACAGGTAAACAAAGAAGCCCCTAAGCAATAGCAAAGGGGCCTTTGACGTACTTGATATATTGATATCGGATAATCCAATCGGAAAAACCGCTGATTATCATTTGATTAGGAGCAAGCTGTATACGCTCGCGCTTAAACAATCTTTATGTTCAACAGGTTAAGGTTCTAACGTCGTCAGGCATCATAACGGAGGATGTGACTACCTTAAAGCTGCCGATAAGTACTACCGCCTTACAAGCATGCGCATAGTTCGAAAGAAAGTCAATACCCCACTAAAAAAAAATCAACTTTACTATTGTAACGCATTGAAAAGGCACTATATCAAGTTTAAACTCCGAAGCGTAACAACATGTAATCAAAACGTTTATTTTCATGATCGTCGTTTTTTACGTATTACATATTTCCCACAGCATAAAAGAAGGAAATTTTCATGGACTTGATAAAGATACAGATTAACAA
>NZ_JADBPZ010000023.1:0-93912 GCF_014893445.1 Enterobacter cloacae complex sp. P29RS
TTTCGTCCGAAGACATTAAGAATCCATGTCACTTTGAGTGCCCACACAGATTGTCTGATAAATTGTTAAAGAGCAGTTGCGACGCGCTTCAGCGCTCTGTCGCGAGGTGGCGTATATTACGCTTTCCTCTTTCAGAGTCAACCCGTTATTTCAGGATTTTTTCTCTTCAACCGACCGGGTTGTCTGTGAAGTGATTCACATCCGCCGTGTCGATGGAGGCGCATTATAGGGAGTTCTCCGCAGGCCGCAACCGCTAAATGACAGAAAAATGACTGACTGCTGCATTCCCCAGCAAAACCCCGCCTTATACCCTTTTACGCACAGAGTTATCCACAATCCATTGACGATCCCGGTGCGATCCCGCTAATTGAACACTATACTAGCGGCAAATATTCCTCTCGCAGACCAACCTGATGACGACACAACGACTTCAACGTGACTGGCGTATCCCAACCGCCGGGCTCGCCGTGCTGGTGTTACTTATGGCAGGTTTCGCACTGCATACGCACTGGAATGCTTTTATTCAGTGGTGCCTCGCCGCTCAGATCACCCTGCACCGTTATCTGGTGATGTATTTGCTGCAACTTAATAATCATCAGTACAGCGGTGGGCTGTGGTTGTTAACCGGTGCGTTTCTTTATGGTGTACTCCATGCCGTTGGACCAGGACACGGCAAATTTATCGTCGCCACGTATCTCAGCACCAATAAAGAGAGCCAGCTCGCGGCGCGCGTCGTACCGTTTATCGGTAGCCTGATGCAGGGCGTCAGCGCGATCCTCTTTGTCTTTATCCTGGCGGTTGGATTGAACCTCGCGGCAGGGGATATCAGTACCAGCCGTTGGTACGTCGAGAAAATCAGCGCCTTACTGATTGCCGCCTTCGGTGCGTTTATCATTTATCAGGCGCTCAGCAGCCTGCGTCCGCGCAAAATGGCGATTAGCGCCATCAAGCCGCATCATCAGCATAATGAACACTGTGGCTGCGGCCATCACGGCGTAGGGGTGGATCTGGCTAAAAGCGACTGGAAAACCCGTCTGGGCGTGGTGCTGGCCATTGGCGCACGCCCGTGCAGCGGCGCAATTATGATCCTGATGTTCTCGAATGCGCTCGGCATTATTAGCTGGGGAATTACTGCTGTGATGACAATGTCGCTGGGCACGGCGCTGTCGATTATGGGGCTGTCGCTGGCAGTACGTTACGCGCGTGAACGCACAGTAGCCTGGTTTAGTGGCGGCACTTCCCTGAACTGGGTAATGCCGATGGTCAAAATAGCCGGAGGAGTTGTTCTGATACTGTTCGCAACTATCCTCTTCCTGACGGTGATCCCCGTCAGCGTCAGCGGCGACTATATCGCCGCAGGATGCTAATAAAAGAAAACCCGCCAGCGGCGGGTTTTTTATCACTCGTTAATTCGCGGATGCTGGTCAACCAGGCGAGAACGTTTTTTCTGAAGCTCTTCAATCTCTGCGTCAATATCTTCAATCTTCTGCTCTACGTTATCGTAGTGCTCGCGCAGGATCTCCTTCGCTTCCTGAATATCGGACGCCGCAGGCGTTGCCCCTTTCAGTGGACGGTTCGCCGTCTCCTTCATAGTAATACCGGTAATCAGGCCAATCACCGCAATAACCATCAGATAGTAAGCAGGCATCATCAGGTTCTGCGTGCTCTCCACCAGTGAAGCAGCAAGCGTCGGCGTCAGGCCCGCAATCAGAACGGAGATATTAAAGGCTGCCGCCAGCGCACTGTAGCGAATATGCGTCGGGAACATTGCCGGTAGCGTAGAAGCCATCACCCCGATAAAGCAGTTGAGGATCACCGCCAGCATCAGCAGACCGGCGAAAATCAGCCCCAGCACATTGCTGTTAATCAGAATAAAGGCCGGGATTGCCAGCGCGAACAGTGCGACGCTACCGAGAATAATGAATGGCTTACGGCCAAAGCGATCGCTCAGCAGGCCCATAATCGGCTGCACGAACAGCATGCCTACCATGATGGCGATAATAATCAGCACACCGTGGTCTTCCGAGTAGTGCAGGTTATGCGACAGATAGCTCGGCATGTATGTCAGCAGCATGTAATAGGTCACGTTGGTGGAAATCACCAGACCGATACAGGTCAGCAGGCTGCGCCAGTGTTTGGTCGCAATCTCCTTGAACGACACTTTCGGGCCATCCTGCAACCCTTCACGGTCGCCCTGCTCCAGCTTTTCAACGTGCTGCTGGAACGCAGGCGTCTCTTCCAGGGCGTGACGCAGGTAAAGACCGATGATGCCAAGCGGCAGCGCCAGGAAGAACGGAATACGCCAGCCCCAGTCGAGGAAGTTCTCTTCACCCACTACGGTTGAAATCAGAACCACAACTCCCGCGCCCATGACAAACCCGGCAATCGAACCAAAGTCGAGCCAGCTGCCCATAAAGCCGCGTTTTCGATCCGGAGAATACTCAGCGACAAAAATCGATGCACCGGTATATTCGCCGCCAACGGAGAAGCCCTGCGCCATCTTACAGATCAACAGCAGGATCGGTGCCCATATACCAATGGTCGCATAGGACGGAATAAGGCCGATACAGAATGTACTTATCGACATGATGACAATAGTAATAGCCAGGATCTTCTGGCGACCATATTTATCACCCAGCATGCCGAAGAACAGGCCACCGAGAGGGCGAATAAGGAAGGGAACAGAGAACGTACCCAGCGCGGCAATCATCTGCAAGCTGGGATCGGCACCGGGGAAGAACACTTTACCAAGCGCATAGGCAACAAAGCCGTAGACACCAAAATCGAACCACTCCATCGCATTACCGAGCGAGGCCGCCGTAATCGCTTTGCGCAGTTTCGCATCATCAATAATGGTGACATCGCGCAGCGTGATGGGTTTTACTTTTTTCCTTCTAAGCATAGCTTTCCTCGTAGACTCAGCCCCGTCCGTTTCACAGCGCATTTGCAAGCTGTGAACCAGAGATCCGCTCCATGCGAATCTCCTTATTCAAGCGTAGCAGGTTTACTTACATTGACGTTTTACCTCAATACAACCGAACCTGTTGACGCCTGTCTGGGCAGTTAAAGACCTTTTTACCCTACCAGCGTTTATATATGTGATCAACTTCACATATATTTTTCCGGTTCGTAAGTTGGCTTCAGGTTTTGTCAATTCACGATAAATAAGGTCATTCTCACCCCCTTTATCAAGCACATCTTAACACCCGTTATTATTCCTCTTAAAACAAAAAACAATCACATTTCTTCACATCGAATTTACACAAAATTTAATTATTAACAGCGGGCATTCCTGTTTACATTCAATATGTGACGCAGATAACTAAAACAGTGTTTTATTTTCATTGAATCGCAATTCCAAAGATCGCATGATAAACCCGAACACAATATCCCAGCGGCTTTCAAATGAAGGAATGCTAAGCACCTGAATTTCGCTTTACAGCATAAGTAACGAATCGATTGGTCTTCAAAAAAGGCAATCATTTGAATTTGTTGATCTATTTTTTGAGATTTCCGCCAGCCACGCGGGCGAGATGTGAGGGTTAATGATGAAGATTAAAGCAACAATAGAACGCATCCCGGGCGGGATGATGCTGGTCCCGCTGGTACTTGGCGCGATATTAAATACGCTGGCCCCGAATACCGGTGCTTATTTTGGCGGTTTTACAAAAGGTATGATCACCGGAACGGTGCCGATTCTGGCAGTCTGGTTCTTTTGCATCGGCGCATCTATTAATTTACGTGCAACTGGTACGGTATTACGTAAATCAGGGACGCTGGTCATTACTAAAATTGCGGTCGCCTGGGTCGTTGCCATGATCTGCGCGATGTTCATTCCGGAGAATGGCATACAGACCGGATTCTTCGCCGGATTATCCGTTCTGGCCATTGTTTCAGCAATGGATATGACCAACGGCGGTCTCTATGCCAGCCTGATGAATCAATATGGCACCAAAGAAGAATCAGGCGCGTTCGTGCTGATGTCCCTGGAGTCGGGTCCGCTGATGACCATGCTGATTCTGGGTTCTGCCGGCCTTGCCTCCTTTGAACCCCACCATTTTGTCGGGGCGATCCTGCCGTTCCTGATTGGTTTTGCGCTAGGCAACCTCGATCACGATCTGCGCGATTTCTTCAGCAAAGCCACCCCGGTACTGATCCCGTTCTTCGGCTTCGCGTTGGGCAATACCATCAATCTGAACGTGATTCTGGAAACCGGCCTGCTGGGTATTGTGCTGGGTATTGCCGTCATCGTCATCACGGGTATCCCGCTAATTATTGCAGACCGCGTCATTGGGGGCGGTAACGGAACCGCAGGTGTGGCCGCCTCGTCGGCCGCAGGCGCTGCGGTAGCTAACCCGGTGATTATCGCCCAGATTAACCCGGCCTTTGAACCGGTGGCGGCTTCCGCCACGGCCCTGGTTGCCGCCAGCGTGATTGTGACGGCGATTCTGGTCCCGATCATCACGGCGCTGTACGCCAGACGTTTTGGACAGGTTCCGGAAACCCAGGCAGAGCCGAAAGCGGTAGAAATGCACCACTAAGCCGTTCGCCCCCTCCTTAAAAAGAGGGGGCAATCACGCACTAAATATCTCTTCCACCATGCCATCCACCAGCCGTTTTGCCGAACAGAGTCTCGGCATACCCAGCGCGACCGTTTGCCAGCTCTGCGTCACTGACCAGCTCACCGGATGTTTATCCGCCTGACACCAGTCCCCCAGCCAGCCAAGCATATCTTTATAATCCATCAGACCAGGAGAAGCGGGCGTCGTCAGCCACTGATGGTAAAAATGCCGGGTGGTGGGAGAAGCGTTAATCCCCTGTGCCAGATAGTTTGCGGCCATGCTGCGCAGGTTATCTTTCAGCATGGCCGCCACATCACTATTCGCCAGACGACAGGCATCGCCAAACGCGCCCCAGCGCAACTCTTCCAGCACGATAAAGCAGCGGCCAGCCAGCGACCAGCCGTCATACTGCCCGGCTCGCCAGCGGGTAAAAATTTGCTCGCTGTGCTCACCCGCCTGAACCGTAAGGCCGCGCTGCGCGAGCGCTTTCTCTTTATAGGCGGCACGCTGGTTGAAATGTGCGGAGAGCGCCTCGTACTGTTGCAACAATCCGGAAGGTTGAGGGAGGCGTGGATTAACCTGCTGGCGCAGGGCTACCAGCTTGTCGGACATGCGGGTCAGCGCCAGGTGTCCGGGGTCGAGCATACCGGCCAGTTTCTCCGCCAGACCCAGCCGCAGTGCTGCATTTTCGTTGAGCATTCCCGCCATTGCCCATGGCCGCAACCGGGTCTGCGTAACGATCTCCTGCGTCAAACGCTCACGAAATTGCAGTTGCTGTGGCCCCAGGAGGGTGTGACGAGCAGCATCCGCCCCCTGGACCAAATCGACCATAAATTTTGGATGAATACACTCCAGCGTCCGCCCGGGACCGTCCAGTAGCTGTGTTGTCATGGTTGCTCTGCCGCGAATAAGGTTTGAATATCATCGCGTAACAGTCGGGTATCTTCCTGAATCCACGCCGCTGTGGTCATACTTTGCTTCAACAACTGGCTAAGCGCCCGGGTTGAATGCTCATTCTGCTGCCGCACGGCAAGGCTATCACGCAAGCTTTCCTGTAACCCGGTCAGGCACAACGAAAACTCTGCAAAGAACGTTGCCATACCTGCCGTAACAGAGACATCGACCTGCGCGGCCAAAGCTTTACGTATTTGATCGCAAAACTGATCGGTATGCTGCGTAAATTTGCCATGAAGCTGAGCGATATCGATGACATATCGGGTGCGCGTCTCCACATACGCTTCCCAGCCCCAGCCGGGATGATTGAGCCAGCGCGAGACGGTATTACGTACGCTGCCCGCCCCTGCAGGCTGACTGGCGGGAGGGGTGTCCTGCACAATGGCATCATTAAATAAGCCGCGCGTATTGAAGTTAAGCTGGTTTGCCTGAAACGCCGGAAAGCTAATCCGCGCCCGAAAGCCGGCATGACTGAGCTGTTCCTTAATTTGCATCTCGATGGGGCGCATCGCCTCATTCAACGATCGGGCGAGCGTAGACTCCAGCTGATCGAAGCGTAACGCCAGCTCCCGGCTAATTCTGCTCTGCGCATTCAGCAAAATCTGCTCGCATGACGATCGGATCTTGCTCAGGACAATCTGTGCCTGCCCTTCATCGTCAAGCACCAGTTGCTGGTTCCCATCCGTGTCGTCTGTACGCATGCTGGATGGCTCGCGCCCGGCTAAATCAAGAATTAACGGGCGGCTAAACATGTCGTCCAGCGCCTGGTGAAGTTCGCCTTTCTGACTAAGCAGAAATGCATCCGCTGCGTTGAGCGCCTCTTCAACTTCATGCTGGACCTCATCGCTCACTACGCTCTGCCGCTGACGCAGCATCGCCATGTCCTCTTCCAGGCGCTTAATATTCCGCTCCAGCTCATCAAAGGCGACCGTCAGTCCCTGATGGCGAAAATCCAGGTATTCTCTGGCATTTTGCGCATAGTTCAGCAGCTTATGCGATGCCGACCGCAGGGCGAACAGCGAGGCGTTGGCGTAAGCCGCGTAAATCAGCTTGCGGATGGGCTGTTCGAACAGCGAATCCTCCCACAGCAGATCCGCCGCATGGCGAATATGGTCACTATCGTCGAGATCGGCCGTACGCCAGCGGCGGCCCAGCGCGGCCTCGGCAAAATCCTGTACCCAACGCTGATCCTGATGATCGGGAAGCCGCCCATGGGTGTTCATCTCATAGCGGGCGCGGTTTGCCAGGTAGGCCCACATGGAAGAGACCGGATAAATTTGTCCCGGAGAAATATTCCCTTTCATCAGCGTGCCGGAAATCATCGCCCGTACCTGCTCTTCATCGTCGCTGTTACGATCTTTCTGATCGAATTTGTTGACCAGGGCGTAAAGCGGCACGGATTTCCCCGCCGCCGAAATTGCCTGACGAACCTCGGCGTCGGAAATAGATTTAAGCTGGGTATAGTCCATCACCGCCAGCACGGCGGAGGCGCGCGCCAGCTGCTCGCTGAGCATTTTTTGCAGGTGCGGCTGACCGGCCTCGTTCGGCCCCGGCGTGTCGAGCAGCGTCAGTTGCCCCAGGTGCGCATCCAGACCGGCGAGGTGCACAAATTCCACCTCAATCACCGGAATATGTTCAATCGCGGCGTACTCAGAAAAAGGAAACTCCACGCCCAGCGCCTGAGAAAGCCGCACCAGATCGTTCAGGCTTTTCAGACAATGAAAGATGGGCTCCGCGCCCAGGTGATGTTTTCCGAACGCCTCACCTCTTTCGATGCGCTCCAGCAGCGTATTCATGTCCTTGTCGATTTCCAGACGCCGCGCCAGCTTGCCGCGATCTATATCGCACAATTTCGTCTGCAACTGGGAAATCAGGGTATCAATGGGCGCAACGTGCAAAAAATGCAGCACCGGCTCCTTCTGGCCCGGCGTATGGCGGATCAGCGTGGGCAGCGCCGTCATCGGACGATTGCGGTTCGGCAGCACTTCCGTACCCACAATCGCATTAATGGTGGTCGATTTTCCCGCTTTCATGGTACCCACAATCGCCAGCACCATTTCGAGGCGGGTTATTTTGCGTAATTCGTTATTCAGCAACGCCTGCTGAGCGTCGACACCCCGCGCGCTAAAATGTAATGGCAAAACGTTGTTATTAACGCCGCTCATGGCAGCGGCTGTGCTATCCAGCTTTGCAATCGGCATTGATTTTAATGAATCAAGATTGTTCAGAGCCAGCTGTAACAAACGTTCGGCTTCCTGGCTTAATTCAAATATGGTCTGTGTGTGCATGATAAAAGCCTTCCCTTAACGCAAATTTATTACTTTTATTAAGCCACGTTTTTTTAATTATACTGTTCAGGCTTATATGATCACGTATGGAAAACATGTTCATTTAATACAAGTAACTGAAGATAATGAGAATTTAAATCTCACCCTTCTAATACGTGTAAAACATCCCTCTGGTCAGAAGACCAAAAGTAAATAGACAAAACGCATTTTCAGGAAACATCAGGAGATATCATCGTTATTTACCCACCAAAAAAGAGAGGTATTCCCTGACACCAAAAGATGTATAGCATCAGAAAGGATAGATAAATAACGGTTTGTTCCTTCACCTTATCCGAAATGGCACAGCGTAGCAATTTGCTGTAATAAAATATTCGATATATTTATCATCATAACGATCACTGCCGTGCAGGGCATAAGCTTCCCCTAATTCACTGACAGTTCGTGTCATCTTTTACGCATTTTTGCGCTATTTTTCTAAAACAATATCACCGACAAAAGTGGGGATTTGCGTTATACTCGCTGCCTTTTTCGGCACACTGCCGTCATTTAGCTGGCGTTTTCCAGCGTGTTAACACTTTTGAGGATACCAACATGCAACTTCCACACTGCCCGAAATGCAATTCTGAATACACCTATGAAGACAATGGCATGTTCGTTTGCCCGGAATGCGCCCATGAATGGAACGATGCGGAGCCTGCGCAGGACAGCGATACGCTGATTGTGAAAGACGCGAACGGCAACCTGCTGTCAGACGGCGACAGCGTTACCGTTGTGAAAGATCTGAAGGTAAAAGGCAGTTCTTCCATGCTGAAGATTGGTACCAAAGTGAAAAACATCCGTCTTGTTGAAGGCGATCATAATATCGATTGCAAAATTGACGGCTTCGGTCCGATGAAACTGAAATCTGAGTTCGTGAAAAAGAACTGATTGACCCGCCCGGTGACGCTTCGCTTACCGGGCGTTCGGGAACTACACTTAACGGGCTTTTCTTACGTGAGGTAAAGATTATGCCGTTAAGTCCCTACATCTCTTTCGCCGGCAACTGTGCGGAGGCCACCGCCTTCTATCAGCAGGCCGTCGGCGCAGAACTCCTCTACAAAATCACCTTCGGCGAAATGCCTAAAGACGAAAACAGCGAAGAAGGCTGTCCGTCCGGCATGAACTTCCCGGATACCGCCATCGCCCACTCTAACGTCCGCATCGCGGGCAGCGACATTATGATGAGCGACGGGATACCGCCTGGCAGCAGCGCGCAATACGCGGGTTTCACACTGGTGCTCGACACCCAGGATGTGTCGGAAGGCAAGCGCTGGTTCGACAACCTCGCCGATGGCGGCAATATTGAAATGGCCTGGCAGGAGACCTTCTGGGCGCACGGATTCGGCACTGTGACCGACAAATACGGCGTGCCGTGGATGATTAACGTCGTTAAATCGTAGGCTGGATAAGCGCAGCGCATCCGGCAACAGCGTCCGGTGGCGCTGCGCTGACCGGGCCTACGGTGATTGTCATCAAATCCCCCTCAACTCTTCAAACTCCCGCAACCAACACTTAACCTGAATGTCATATTGATGCGCCAGCATGAGGCCACATTTATCGTGAGGCCCAGCACATGCAAACTGTCATTCGCGTCGAGAAACTGAGCAAAACCTTCCATCACAACAAGGCGCTGCATGCCGTTGATCTGACCGTCCAGCAGGGCGAAATGGTGGCGCTGCTGGGGCCATCCGGTTCAGGAAAATCCACCCTTCTTCGTCACTTAAGCGGCCTCATTACCTGTGACAAAACGCCGGAAAGTCGCGTCGAGCTGCTGGGTAACACCGTGCAACATGCGGGGCGTCTGGCGAGCGATATTCGCAAAAGCCGCGCGCAGACGGGCTATATCTTTCAGCAGTTCAACCTGGTGAACCGCCTGACGGTGCTCGAGAACGTGCTGATTGGCGCGCTCGGCAGCACCCCGTTCTGGCGCACCTGCCTGCGCTGGTTCTCCCCTTCCCAGAAACAAGAAGCCTTACAGGCGCTGACCCGCGTCGGCATGGCGCATTTTGCCCACCAGCGCGTCTCAACGCTCTCCGGCGGACAGCAGCAGCGCGTCGCCATCGCCCGCGCCCTGATGCAGAAAGCCAAAATCATTCTGGCCGATGAGCCTATCGCCTCGCTGGATCCGGAATCGGCCCGCATCGTGATGGAAACCCTGCGCGACATCAACCAGAACGACGGCATCACCGTGGTGGTGACGCTGCATCAGGTGGATTACGCCCTGCGCTACTGCGAGCGCATCGTCGCCCTGCGTCAGGGCCACGTGTTCTTCGATGGCGCCAGCCATCAGTTTGATAACGAACGTTTTGATCATCTCTACCGCAGCGTAAACCGCGTCGAAGAACGCGCGCAGGCTGCTTAACGCCCCGATAACGAGGAATGGAAATGAACTACAAAGCCGTTGCCGCGCTGGCCTTCACCAGCATGTTCAGCATCAGCACCCTGTTAAGCCCGGCCTGGGCAGAGGAACAGGAAAAAGCGTTGAACTTTGGCATCATTTCAACGGAATCACAGCAAAACCTGAAGCCGCAGTGGGAACCGTTCCTGAAAGATATGGAAACCAAACTGGGGATCAAAGTGAACGCCTTCTTCGCCCCGGACTACGCGGGCATTATCCAGGGAATGCGCTTCAACAAAGTCGACATCGCGTGGTACGGCAACCTCTCTGCCATGGAAGCGGTAGATCGCGCCAACGGCCAGGTCTTTGCCCAGACCGTTGCAGCAGACGGCTCCCCGGGCTACTGGAGCGTGCTGATCGTTAACAAAGACAGCCCGATCAACAACCTCAACGATATGCTCGCCAAACGCAAAGAGCTGACCTTTGGTAACGGCGACCCGAATTCTACGTCCGGCTTCCTCGTCCCGGGTTACTACGTCTTCGCGAAAAACAACATCTCCGCCAGCGACTTCAAGCGCACGGTCAACGCCAGCCACGAAACCAACGCCCTGGCCGTAGCAAACAAGCAGGTAGACGTTGCCACCAACAACACTGAAAACCTCGACAAGCTGAAGACCTCCGCGCCGGACAAGCTGAAAGCGCTGAAGGTGATCTGGAAATCGCCATTGATCCCGGGCGACCCGATTGTGTGGCGTAAAAACCTCTCCGAAAGCACCAAAGACAAGGTCTACGACTTCTTTATGAACTACGGCAAAACGCCGGAAGAGAAAGCAGTGCTGGCGCACCTGGGCTGGGCACCGTTCCGCGCGTCCAGCGATTTGCAGCTGGTGCCGATTCGCCAGCTGGCGCTGTTTAAACAGATGCAGGGCGTGAAGGACAACAAAGGTCTGAAGGAAGAAGAGAAGACCAGCAAAGTGTCGGAAATACAGGCGCAGCTGGACGATCTCGACCGCCTGACCGCCGCGCTCGGGGCGATGACCAGCGTGAATAAAGCGGTGCAGTAACTCAAGTCCCCTCTCCCTTGAGGGAGAGGGTTAGGGTGAGGGGGAAAGGCGCACGCTGATGCCCTCACCCCGGCCCTCTCCCACAGGGAGAGGGAGAACAGATTAAGGAGCCAACATGCAAACCATCACCCTCCCGCCGCCAAAGCGCAGCTGGTTCTCGCTCATAAGCTGGGCCGTTCTGCTGGCGGTGCTCGTTATCTCCTGGAAGGGCGCGGAGATGGATCCGCTGCTGCTCTTCAGGGACTCGGGCAACATGGCGACCTTCGCCGCCGACTTCTTCCCGCCGGACTTCAGCCAGTGGCAGGACTACCTCAGTGAAATGGCCACCACCCTGCAAATCGCCGTCTGGGGCACCGCCCTCGCCGTGATCCTCTCCATTCCGTTTGGCCTGATGAGCGCCGAAAACATCGTGCCGTGGTGGATCTACCAGCCGATGCGTCGCCTGATGGATGCCTGCCGCGCCATCAACGAAATGGTCTTTGCGATGCTGTTCGTGGTCGCCGTCGGCCTGGGTCCGTTCGCTGGCGTGATGGCGCTGTTCATCCACACCACCGGCGTACTCTCCAAGCTGCTCTCCGAAGCGGTTGAAGCCATCGAGCCCGGCCCGGTGGAAGGCATCCGCGCAACCGGCGCGAACAAAATCGAAGAGATCCTCTACGGCGTCCTGCCGCAGGTCATGCCGCTGCTCATCTCCTATTCGCTATACCGCTTCGAGTCCAACGTTCGCTCCGCCACCGTGGTCGGCATGGTGGGCGCAGGCGGTATTGGCGTCACCCTGTGGGAAGCGATTCGCGGTTTCCAGTTCCAGCAAACCTGCGCATTGATGGTGCTTATCATCGTCACCGTCAGCCTGCTGGATTTCCTCTCTCAACGCTTGCGTAAGCACTTCATCTGAGAAGCGAGGCTTTGATTGGTATGCACTTATCCAGACATCCGACCAGTTACCCTACCCGCTGGCAAGAGATTGCGGCAAAGCTCGAAGTGGAGCTGCGCACGCACTATCGGTGCGGCGACTACCTGCCCGCCGAGCAGCAGCTTGCCGACCGCTACGAAGTGAATCGCCACACCCTGCGTCGCGCCATCGATCAGCTGGTGGAACGCGGCTGGGTCCAGCGTCGTCAGGGCGTCGGCGTGCTGGTGCTGATGCGTCCGTTTGACTACCCGCTCAATGCCCAGGCGCGTTTTAGCCAGAACCTGCTCGATCAGGGCAGCCACCCCACCAGCGAAAAGCTGCTGTCTGTCCTGCGCCCGGCCTCCCGCCACGTAGCGGACGCGCTGGGGATTCAGGAGGGCGACAACGTCGTTCACCTGCGCACGTTGCGCCGGGTGAACGGCGTGGCGGTCTGTCAGATCGACCACTACTTCGCGGACCTCTCCCTCTGGCCCGTGCTGCAACATTTCGCCAGCGGTTCCCTGCATGATTTTCTTCAGGAGGCGACGGGTATCGCGCTCAAACGCACCCAGACGCGCATCAGCGCCCGCCGCGCGCAGGCTAAAGAGAGCAAGGTGCTGGAGATCCCCAACATGGCCCCGCTGCTCTGCGTGCGCACCCTCAACCACCGTGACGGCGACGTCAACGCAACGGAATACTCCGTCAGCCTGACCCGCGCCGACATGATTGAATTTACCATGGAGCACTGAATGCACTTCGACACCTCCACTCGTCAGCGCTGGATGCGCGTGCTGGCCCACAGCCAGCCTGCTGCGCTGGCTGCCCGCATGAACGCGCTCGGCCTGACGCCGGACTACGACACGATCCGCGCGCCAGAGATCGGCCTGGTGCAGATCCAGGCACGCATGGGCGGCACCGGCGAGCGCTTCTTCGCCGGCGATGCCACCCTCACCCGCGCGGTGATCCGCCTGAGCAGCGGCACGCTGGGCTACGGCTACGTACTTGGGCGCGACAAAACGCACGCCGAGCGCTGCGCCGTGATCGACGCGCTTTTACAGGAACAGCCGCATTTTCAGACCTTAATGGAAACCCTTATTGCCCCGCTGGAAGCTGACCGCGCCGCACGCCTTGCCGCGCGTCAGACCGAAGTGAATACCAGCCGGGTCGACTTCTTTACGCTCGTTCGCGGAGACAACGCATGACGCTTCAACCTGCCTTTACCCTGGCCGTCCAGGATGCCCAACAGAGTTTCCGTCGCCTGCTGAAAGCCATGAGCGAGCCCGGCGTGATCGTCTCGCTGCACCAGCTTTCGCAGGGCTGGCTGCCGCTGAATCTCGCCTCTACCAGCGTGCTGCTGACGCTGGCGGACAACGACACGCCGGTATGGCTGTCAGGGGCATTGCTGAACGATATCGCCAGCCAGAACCTGCGCTTTCACACCAACGCGCCGCTGGTCGAGCAGCCCCAGCAGGCAGTCTTTGCCGTGGCAGACGAGCAAATCAGCCACGAGCAGCTTAACGCCCTGAGCGAAGGCAGCGCCGTCGCACCGGAAACCAGCGCCACGCTGATTTTGCAGGTCTCCAGCCTGAGCGGTGGTCGCATGCTTCGCCTGACGGGTGCAGGCATCGCCGACGAGCGGATGGTCGCCCCCCAGCTGCCGGAGTGCATCATTCATGAGCTGACCGAGCGCCCGCATCCGTTCCCGCTCGGTATCGACCTGATCCTGACCTGCGGCGAGCGCCTGCTGGCGATCCCGCGAACCACTCACGTGGAGGTGTGCTGATGTACGTTGCCGTCAAAGGGGGCGAGAAGGCGATCGCCGCCGCCCATGCCTTGCAGGCGCACAGACGCCGGGGGGATGACGCTCTTCCCGAGCTGAGCGTCGCCCAGATTGAACAGCAGTTAAACCTGGCCGTCGACCGCGTGATGACCGAAGGCGGCATCGCGGACCGTGAGCTGGCGGCACTGGCGCTGAAACAGGCCAGCGGCGATAACGTGGAAGCCATCTTCCTGCTGCGCGCTTACCGCACAACGCTTGCGAAGCTGGCGGTGAGCGAGCCGGTAAATACGGCGGAAATGCGTTTAGAGCGCCGTATTTCTGCGGTGTATAAAGATATTCCTGGCGGCCAGCTGCTTGGCCCCACCTACGACTACACCCATCGTCTGATGGACTTCGCTCTGCTGGCAAACGGTGAAACACCGCAGCTCAGCGCCTCTGATGCTGAACAAGACGCCTCCCCGCACGTCTTTAGCCTGCTGGCAAACCAGGGGCTGGCGAAGGCGGAAGAAGACACCGGCAGCACACCGGATGACATCACCCGCACGCCGCCGGTCTATCCCTGTTCGCGCTCGTCCCGTCTGCAACAGCTGATGCGCGGCGACGAAGGGTATCTGCTGGCGCTGGCCTACTCCACGCAGCGCGGCTACGGGCGCAACCACCCGTTCGCGGCAGAGATCCGCAGCGGCTATCTCGATGTCGAAATTGTGCCAGAAGAGCTGGGGTTTGCGGTGAACATCGGCGAACTGCTGATGACCGAGTGCGAAATGGTCAACGGTTTTGTCGCGCCAGAAAATGAAGATCCACACTTTACCCGCGGCTACGGGCTGGTGTATGGCCTGAGCGAGCGCAAGGCGATGGCGATGGCGCTGGTTGACCGTGCGCTCCAGGCGCCGGACTACGGCGAGCATATTGCAGGCCCGGCACAGGACGAAGAGTTCGTGCTGGCCCACGCGGATAACGTTGAGGCCGCGGGCTTTGTCTCGCACCTCAAGCTGCCGCACTACGTCGATTTCCAGGCCGAACTGGAACTGCTGAAACGCCTGCAACGGGAGCGCGCCAATGGCTAACTTAAGCGGCTACAACTTTGCCTATCTGGACGAGCAAACTAAACGCATGATCCGCCGCGCCATCCTTAAAGCTGTGGCGATCCCCGGCTACCAGGTGCCGTTCGGCGGCCGCGAAATGCCGATGCCCTACGGCTGGGGCACCGGCGGTATTCAAATCACCGCCAGCGTGATTGGCGAAGCGGACGTGCTGAAGGTCATCGACCAGGGGGCAGACGACACCACCAACGCCGTGTCGATCCGCAACTTCTTCAGGCGCGTAACGGGCGTCAACACCACTGAAAAAACCGAAGACGCGACGCTGATCCAGACCCGTCACCGCATTCCGGAGACCCCGCTGACTGAAGATCAGATTTTGATTTTCCAGGTGCCGATCCCGGAGCCGCTGCGCTTTATCGAGCCGCGGGAAACCGAAACCCGCACCATGCACGCCCTGGAAGAGTACGGGATCATGCAGGTCAAACTGTATGAGGACATCGCCCGCTTCGGCCATATCGCCACCACCTACGCCTACCCGGTGAAGGTGAACGGCCGCTACGTGATGGACCCGTCGCCGATCCCGAAATTCGATAACCCGAAGATGGACATGATGCCCGCCCTGCAACTTTTTGGTGCCGGACGTGAAAAACGCATCTACGCCGTACCGCCGTTTACCCGCGTAGAGAGCCTGGATTTCGACGATCACCCTTTTACGGTGCAGGAGTGGGACGAGCCGTGCGCCATCTGCGGATCCAAACACAGCTATCTGGATGAAGTGGTGCTGGACGACACCGGCAAACGGATGTTTGTCTGCTCCGACACTGATTACTGCCGCCAACAGAGCGAGGCGAACAGCCAATGAAACCGCTGCTTTCGGTTAACAACCTGACTCACCTTTATGCGCCGGGCAAAGGCTTTAGCGACGTGTCGTTTGAGCTGTGGCCGGGCGAAGTGCTGGGCATTGTCGGCGAGTCCGGCTCCGGTAAAACCACCCTGCTGAAGTCCATCTCCGCGCGCCTGACGCCGCAGAGTGGCGACATTTTGTATGAGGGCGTGTCGCTGTACGGCATGAGCGAAGCCGAGCGCCGCCGCCTGCTGCGCACCGAGTGGGGCGTGGTGCATCAGCACCCGATGGACGGCCTGCGCCGTCAGGTGTCAGCGGGGGGCAACATCGGCGAACGGCTGATGGCCACCGGCGCACGCCACTACGGCAATATCCGCGCCACGGCGCAGCACTGGCTGGAGGAAGTTGAAATCCCCGCCTCGCGCATCGACGACCTGCCGACCACCTTCTCCGGCGGCATGCAGCAGCGTTTACAGATTGCCCGCAATCTCGTCACCCATCCGAAGCTGGTGTTTATGGACGAACCGACCGGCGGGCTGGACGTATCCGTGCAGGCGCGCCTGCTCGACCTGCTGCGCGGCCTGGTGGTGGAGCTGAACCTGGCGGTGGTGATTGTCACCCATGATTTAGGCGTCGCGCGCCTGCTGGCGGACCGTCTTCTGGTGATGAAGCAGGGTCAGGTGGTGGAAAGTGGGTTAACCGACCGGGTGCTCGACGATCCCCATCATCCGTACACCCAGCTGCTGGTGTCGTCCGTATTGCAGAACTGAGGGCGCTGTTGCCGGGTGGCGCTGCGCTTACCCGGCCTACGAACAACGCACCCATAGGCCGGGTAAGGCGAAGCCGCCACCCGGCAAAACGAACACCGCACCTGTAGGCCGGGTAAGGCGAAGCCGCCACCCGGCAAAACGAACACCGCACCCGTAGGCCGGGTAAGGCGAAGCCGCCACCCGGCAAAACGAACACCGCACCCGTAGGCCGGGTAAGGCGAAGCCGCCACCCGGCAAAACGAACACCGCACCCGTAGGCCGGGTAAGGCGAAGCCGCCACCCGGCAAAACGAACACCGCACCCGTAGGCCGGGTAAGGCGAAGCCGCCACCCGGCAAAACGAATCGCGAGGCAAAAATGATCCACGTTGAAAATGTCAGTAAAACCTTTGTGCTCCACCAGCAAAACGGTGTCCGCCTGCCGGTACTGCAAAATGCCTCATTAGAGGTCAGCAACGGCGAATGCGTGGTGCTGCATGGCCATTCCGGCAGCGGAAAATCCACCCTGCTGCGCTCCCTGTATGCCAACTACCTGCCGGACGAAGGCCATATCCATATCCGCCATAACAATGAATGGGTCGATCTGGTCCAGGCTCCCGCGCGCAAGGTGCTGGAAGTACGCCGCTCGACGATCGGCTGGGTCAGCCAGTTCCTGCGGGTGATCCCGCGGATCTCTGCCCTGGACGTGGTCATGCAGCCCCTGCTGGATCTCGGCGTGCCGCGCGAAACCTGCGCCGCTAAAGCCGCCAGCCTGCTGACGCGTCTCAACGTACCGGAGCGTCTGTGGCACCTCGCCCCGTCGACCTTTTCCGGCGGCGAACAGCAGCGCGTGAACATCGCCCGCGGCTTTATCGTCGATTACCCGATTTTACTCCTGGATGAACCCACCGCCTCGCTCGACAGTAAGAACAGCGCAGCGGTGATGGAACTGATCGAACAGGCCAAAGCGCGCGGCGCGGCGATCGTCGGGATCTTCCACGACGACGCCGTACGCCATCGCGTGGCGGACAGACTGCACCCGATGGGGACAAACGTATGATTATCAATAACGTCAGGCTGGTACTGGAAAATGAGGTCGTGAACGGCTCGGTTGAGGTCCGGGACGGTGTCATCCGCGCGTTTGCTGAAACCCAGAGCCGCTCACCGGACGCGATGGATGGCGAAGGCGGCTGGCTGCTGCCGGGGCTGATTGAGCTGCATACCGATAATCTTGATAAATTTTTCACGCCCCGCCCGAAGGTCGACTGGCCCGCGCATTCAGCGATGAGCAGCCACGACGCGCTGATGGTCGCCAGCGGCATCACCACGGTGCTGGACGCGGTGGCGATCGGCGACGTGCGCGACGGCGGCGATCGGCTGGAGAACCTGGAGAAGATGATCAACGCCGTGGAGGAGACGCAAAAGCGCGGCCTCAACCGCGCCGAGCACCGCCTGCACCTGCGCTGCGAGCTGCCGCACCACACTACCCTGCCGCTGTTTGAAAAGCTGGTGGGCCGCGAGCCGGTCTCGCTGGTTTCCCTGATGGATCACTCGCCGGGGCAGCGCCAGTTCGCCAACATTGAAAAGTATCGCGAATACTATCAGGGCAAATACGCGCTCAACGACGCGGAGATGGCGCGCTACGAAGAAGAGCAGCTCCAGCTTGCGGCCCAGTGGTCGCAGCCGAATCGCCTCTCCATTGCCGCTATGTGCCGGGACCGTAATATTGCCCTGGCCAGCCATGATGATGCCACGCACGACCATGTTCGCGAATCCCACCAGCTTGGGAGCGTGATCGCCGAATTTCCCACCACGTTCGAGGCGGCAGAGGCATCGCGTAAGCATGGCATGAACGTGCTAATGGGTGCGCCGAACATCGTGCGCGGCGGATCACACTCCGGCAACGTGGCGGCAAGCAAGCTCGCCTCCCTCGGCCTGCTGGATATCCTCTCATCTGACTATTACCCCGCCAGCCTGCTGGACGCGGCCTTCCGCGTCGCGGACGACGAAGGCAATAGCTTCACGCTGCCGCAGGCGATTCGCCTGGTGACGAAAAACCCGGCCACCGCGCTCAATCTTCACGATCGCGGGGAAATCGCCGAGGGGAAACGGGCCGATCTGGTGCTGGCGCACCGTAAGGGCGAGCACATTCATATCGACCACGTCTGGCGTCAGGGAAAAAGGGTGTTCTGATGGGAAGACTCATCTGGTTAATGGGCCCGTCCGGCTCCGGGAAGGACAGCCTGCTGTCGGCGTTACGGCAGCGGGAACACTCACAGCTGCTGGTGGCGCACCGCTATATCACGCGCGATGCCAACGCCGGAAGCGAAAACCATATCGCCCTGAGCGAGCAGGAGTTTTTTACCCGCGCCGGACAAAACTTGCTGGCGCTAAGCTGGCATGCCAACGGTTACTACTATGGCGTCGGCATTGAGATCGACCTCTGGCTGCACGCGGGGTTCGACGTGCTGGTTAACGGCTCACGGGCGCATCTCCCGCAGGCTCACGCCCGGTACGAAGCGGCGCTGCTCCCGGTCTGTTTGCAGGTTTCCCCGGAGGTTCTGCGTAGCCGGCTGCAAAAGCGGGGGCGCGAAAACGCGCGCGAGATCGACCAGCGGCTGGAACGTGCGGCGCGCTACACCCCGTCGGGTTGCCATCTCCTCAATAACGACGGAAGTTTGCTACAGTCAGTCGAGACCTTTCTATCGCTTATTCGCCAGAAGGAGAAACAGCATGCCTGACTGCCAGCTTCGCCCCGCCACCGCCGACGATGCGCCGATCGTTTACGCTCTGATCTGCGAACTTAAGCAGGCCGAGTTCGATCATCAGGCGTTTCACGCCGGGTATCTGGCCAACTTGCAGGATCACAATATGCGCTACCAGCTGGCCGAGCTGGACGGGAAGATCATCGGGATGATCGGCCTGCACATGCAGTTTCACCTGCACCACGCCCGCTGGATCGGCGAGATCCAGGAGCTGGTGGTGATGCCGCAGGCGCGCGGATTGAAAGTGGGTAGCCAGTTGCTGGCCTGGGCAGAGGAGATCGCACGCCAGGCAGGCGCCGAGCTGACCGAGCTTTCCACCAGCGTGAAGCGCGTGGACGCGCACCGTTTTTATGTTCGTGAAGGGTATACGCAAAGCCATTTCCGCTTCACCAAACCGCTGTAGAGGTGCGTTATGAGTCTGACGATCACGCTAACAGGAACGGGAGGGGCGCAGCTGGTGCCGGTGTTTGGCTGCGACTGCGCGGCGTGCCGACGGGCGCGTTTACAGGAAAATTATCGCCGTCGCCCCTGCAGCGCGGCGGTGAAATTCAACGATGCGGTCACCTTGCTGGACGCGGGTATTCCACACCTGATGGACGACTGGCCCGCAGGGAGTTTCAGGCAGTTTTTGCTTACCCATTATCATATGGATCACGTTCAGGGGCTGTTTCCTCTGCGCTGGGGCGTGGGGGCGACCATTCCGGTTTACGGTCCGCCGGACGACGCAGGCTGTGACGACCTGTTCAAACATCCGGGCCTTCTGGATTTCAGCCACACGGTGGAGCCGTTTGTGACGTTTGAACTTCAGGGCTTGCGGGTCACGCCGCTGCCGCTCAACCATTCAAAACTCACATTTGGCTATCTGCTGGAGTCCGCCCACAGTCGCGTGGCGTGGCTTTCTGATACCGCCGGGCTACCGGATAAAACGGTGACATTTCTGCTAAATAATCAGCCGCAGGCGATGATTATTGATTGTAGCCATGAACCGCGCCAGGAGACGCCGCGCAACCACTGTGATTTGAATACGGTGATTGCGCTGAACGAGGTGATTGGCTGTCCGCAGGTGATCCTGACGCATATCAGTCATCAGTTTGACGTCTGGATGATGGATAACCCGCTGCCGTCCGGCATTGAAGCGGGGTATGACGGGATGGTACTGGTGCTGGATTAGGTTTTGCCGGGTGGCGGCTGCGCCTTACCCGGCCTACGCGTTGCGATACCGGGGTTTACCACCGATCGTAATCATCCTCTAACCGGCGCTCATCCTCCTCTAACCGACGCCGGTCGTCATCCAGCTGCCGCTGACGCTCGTCTAAGCGCTGGCGTCGGTCTTCTAACTGCCGGCGACGATCGTCGTACTGGCGGCTGTCGGTTTGACGGCTGCGATCGTAACGATCGTCGTCATCGTCATTACGGCTGCTGCCGGGGTTATAGGCGTCGTTGATCGCCTGCTGAATATTGCCAATAGCATCATCAATCACATCGGCATGCGCCAGTTGGCTGGTTAAAGTCAGCAGACCCAATAACAGAGCGGTAGAGTAACGTTTCATAAGGCCAGACTCGCAGGTGAACTGGCCTTAAGGTAATGACTGGCTACTGGCTGGTGTAGCGGAGGAATCTCAAATTCTGTTGTTAACAGTACTCATCAGGCCTCAGGCATCTCCATTGAGCGGATCACAAAAAAGTCCTGCGAAATACCTGCGCCTTTGTCTACCGTTTGCAGGTCGTGTACAAACCATGCGTACATTTCTGACGGTGCCGTATCTATGGGAAACGGCTGGGGTTTACCGAGGTTCGCCGCATGGAAATAGTCCAGAAATCGCTTCGCACGCCACAGCGCGGGTCCATACACGTTCGGAACGATATCCCGGCGTCTGTCCATAGGGTTCTGTTCCATACTGTTTCGCATTCTTATAGCCGCATTCTTTACGTCATCAAGCCATCCCCAGTTTTGCTGTAGTACAGCAAGTTCATTCGCGTACTGCCCGGCGGTCTCTTTCGCCTCCTGCGTAATGCCTGCAAACCCTGCCGATGCGCCAGCAGAGGCCAGCGTCTCGCCGCGCTGTTTTTCATATTTCATACATTCCGTGCGGTACTGGTAATACTGACGCCCCAGCCAGTCGATATAGCTGTCCAGATGCCGGTTCTGGCATGCGGTACTTAATGAAGTAAAGGGCAGTGCGCTCTGGTACGCCTCTGCCCACTGCAGGACGGACTGGTTTTTGACGTTGTCCTGGACGATGAAATAAGCAGCCACATCAGTATCTATTTTATCGAGCGACTGAAAATCAGGAAAAGGCACGCCCGCCATGGTCGCCTCACTGTACATCCTGTGGAGCGCCACGCGGCAGAGTTCCGCACTGGGCTTTTGTTCGTCCGGTTTCAGGCCCCCGCCGATATCCTCCGCGCATCCGGGATAGAGTTCTTCCTTGTGCGCCGGGTTATTGCCGGTGCGGTACAGGCAGCGCCAGACGCGGGTTTCATGGGCGGCAACCAGATGCAGGCTTTTCTTTACCGACTCAGGCAAGGGGGTATCCTGGTCGATGGACTTGTCCCCCAGCAACACGCTAATCCCTTTTATCGGCCCGCCAAACGCAGAGATAAAGTAATCCACGCCGTTGTTGTTGCTGGCCGATGTGCGCCTTGAGCAGTCAAACAGGCCGGTAAAGACGATATCGACGGGTATACCCTGGTAGGTGTATTTATCCCCCTCTTTCTTACAGATATCTTTCAGCAGGTTGTCGAGGAATTTACGAGCCAGGGTAGCACCGAGGTCAAAACCGAAAAGGGAGACAGAAATGAGTTTAATGGGCACCGGGCTTTTTTTAACGGCTTCCTTGTATCCCTCTTCAAACGATATTTTGGTCGATGCAATACGGGTATCAGCACCCGTTACCAGCATATCTGCGACAACGGGGTTATCACGAAGCCAGGGGGTTGCTTCGATACTGACTTTTTTAGCCGCTTTCCTTGCCGTATCGGAGGCCAGTTTTTTCCATTCTGTAGGGTTAATAAGTTTCTTTCCCTGATTTTTTAAAATCTCGTACCAGTTGTTGCCTTTTATGGAATCCCAGGCCGCTTCTTTAGCCATTTCACCGGGCTGTTCTTTTAAATTATCCTTTATACTGCCCAGACCGCTGTCCATGACGGTGTGAAGCTTTTCAACGACGGTTTCATTAAAAGGAGTGCCCAGGCCTGAGATGTAAAAAGCATTATAAGTAATACTTGGTATGTTTTCTCTTTCATCAGGAAATGCCCGGAACAATCTGGCAATATTGCTGAGACGATGTTCCGGGGCATCCTGTTCGATATTGCGATGAATCCCGTCAAAAAAGAATCCCAAATGCCATATCCGTGAACAGTTCCCTAAACCAGCATCTTCCGCCTGCTGGGCCCGGTTTGCCGCGGCAATAAGGCTTTCAATATCCATATGTTATTTTCCTTTTTTTAATTCTGTAGTTTGATATTTAATATCGTGGGAGTCAGGATGATTGAATCCGGTGCTCCACCATAACCGGACATTATCTTCAGGCAGGAAATAAACATGGAGATAGTTTTCACCCCACTGGCGTTTTGGCAAAGGTAGTGTTAACTTGCGGGTCTCTCTACGTAGCCCTGCATCGTATTGGGCTCTTGTGGTACTGAGCGTCCAGACCACTTCAGCCTTATCCCCGCTGATGCTGCCGCAGCAGGTGGCCTTTCCCCCGCCATAAGCAAATGCATTTGCCCCCGCTACGCCATTTACGCTAAACCCCAGAACAGGCCTGTCAATTTCACTGTGAATAATCAGCGTCACCGGCCCCGACGGCGGTCCCCAGACCGCAGCCCACACCGACCAGCCAAAATAAATCACTAGTGGGAGTATCAGTGCACCCCAGAGCCATTTGCCCCAGCGGGCATAACCTCGATTCACGACGCTGTCTATTTTTTGATATTTACCGAACCATCCCATTATTCTGTTTCCCTGTCATTATCATTCTCCTGATGCGTTTCATAAGGCGACCATGCGTTATCACTCCATCCCAAAAGGACTTTATCGCCCGGGAGGAAATGAACGTGTAAATCATTTTCGCCCTGCTTCCGTACTGGCATAGGCATTTCTGTGCGACGAGTTTCGAGACGCATACCTTTAAGATACTGAGCATGGGTTATATCAAGCGTCCAGATTACTTCAGCTATGTCACCTTCAATAGTCCCGCAGCAGGTGGTTCCGCCCCCGCCATGCGCAAAGGCATTCGCACCCGCCACACCGTTTACGCTAAACCCTAAAACAGGTCTGTCTAGTTCATTGTGAATAATCAGCGTCACCGGCCCCGACGGCGGTCCCCAGACCGCAGCCCACACCGACCAGCCAAAATAAATTACCACCGGCAGTAACAGTGCACCCCAGAGCCATTTTCCCCAGCGGGCATAACCCCGGGTAACTGCACTGTCTATTTTGTCGAACGCGTTAAAAAATCCCATTTTAATCCCTTAAAATCAGTGCATATTCTGGCGCTGTTTTTTCGCCACCTGTGCGGCAATATCATCGGCTGAAGGGCTGTTAAAATCTGTGCTCCACCATAAATAGACTTTGTCATCTGGCAGGAAATAGGTATGAAGATAATTTTCACCCCACTCACGTTTTGGCAAAGGAATTGTTAACGTACGGGTTTCTTTACGTAGCCCTGCATCGTATTGCGCTCTTGTGGTACTGAGCGTCCAGATCACTTCAGCCTTATCCCCGCTGACACTACCGCAGCAGGTGGCTGCGCCAGGACCAGTCCCGTAAGGATTTGTTTTATCACGCGCGAACGCATTCCCTCCCGCCATACCATTCACGCTAAACCCTAAAACAGGCCTGTCGAGTTCACTGTGAATAATCAGCGTTACCGGCCCCGATGGTGGTCCCCAGACCGCAGCCCACACCGACCAGCCAAGATAAATCACCACCGGCAGTAACAGTGCACCCCAGATCCATTTTCCCCAGCGGGCATAACCCCGGTTAACCGCACCGTCTATTCTTTTATACGCACTGAAAAATCCCATGGTTTATTTTCATCCCTGATGTTGAATGTTATTTTTTAAGACTTGCTCCAGCGAGAATTTTCCCTGAGCCACATCTTCTAATGCAGATTGTATAACTCCAGACTCCACGAGCTTTTTACCACCAGTAAGATAAAAAAGGGCATACAGTTTTTGTTCTGTGCCCGCTTTCATTTTCGCTTCGCAGGCTTTGCTCAGTGCTTTTTTGACCATATCGCGTTGTGCGCAAGGAGAAAAATGCTTGCTGGAGGGCAACTTTTGCCATGCGGTTAACACACTAGTCACAACCGGTTCATCCGCGATATATAGCCATTCTTCTTTATTCAGTCGTATGGTGCTGTCTCTCGCATTTATTACCCGTGAAGGGGGAATATCTACTGGATGCAATCCATTTTCTCCAGATGTCCACCAATGTGAAACCCCTCTGAATAACATACTGTGCCATTCCCGATCGTTACAGCTCGTCAGCAGATTCATGGCATCACGGGTATAAAAACGCACTAAAGCCGCTGATCCATCAGGCGAAATAATTGTGCATGCCGCGGAAAGCTGAACGGCTAAAGCGCATCCTGAACGTGAAGAGGCGATAACAGCCACTAAACCTGGCATAGAATAAATATAACGCTGTAGCGCCTCCTTATTTTCTAAAGCAAATAACCAGGGGCCATAGTTTCTGAATTCTGCAAGTTGCGGATGGAGATAAAGTGAATACAGAGAGGACGCATGTTCGTTATAAAAAGCCTGAAAAGCGTCCGATGTTTGCGCACCGCCTTCCAGCAACAGAAAGAGATGGGTGTGAGTTGATTCAGGTAGCATATGCATCATTTTTGTGACATCCATTGACTACGCTCCCTGCACGATAGTGTCGTTGGCTTTAATGGCATTGAGGAGACACTCAATACATATCTTGCCATTAAGTGGTGGATACTGACCCGGGAGAAGCGGTATGGATAGCGGCATTGTGGCTGGGGTTGCCGCCATTGTCCGTTTAACCTTCCGTATATACATCGCCGTCGTGCCGTACTCAATTCTCCCCGCCTCCAGCCGCAGGTAGCTCCCGCCCCCGATGAGCGTGATGCGCTTCTTGCCCGCAAACGTGATGTCACTCGCGGACGACAGGGTGAGCTTTTTCTCCGCGAACAGCTGCATTCTCCCGTTCTGCGCCTGCATCTCCACTGGGCCTTCACTGGCTTTCAGGCTCAGCTGGCCCGTTCTGGCAAACAGCCCGAGTTTTTCACCCGCCAGCGCCGTCATGTTGCCCATGACACCGGCACTGATATCCCCTCCGGCGTTAACGGCGACGTTTTTTGTGGCTGTCATCTGCATGTGCTCCCCGCTGCTCACGGCAACGCCTTCCGGGGCAGAGAACAGCAGGGTTTCGTTAAGGGGCTTCAGGCGCTGCTCAAACATCTGTATCTGGCTGTCGATATCCGCCTTCAGCGCCTGCGCCTGCTCTGCCGCCATCCCCAGCTGCTGAAGCTGTTTCAGGCAGACGTCGATCTCCCTGAGTGCCGTGCTCATCTCCAGCACCCCGCCTGCGGCCTTCTGCTGCCCGTCCGCGGTGACAAACAGCCCCTTTGCGACGCGAATAACGCCGTGCTCATCGGTCCTGAGTTCAAAGCCTTTGCCACGACGCTGCCCCTGGCTGTCCACCAGGTGTCCGCTGTTGAGCTGAGTTTTCCCGTACTCCGTGGCGAGCTTGATGTGTTCCTCGCCGCGCTTATCCTCCATCCGCAGCTTGTTGTTCGCGGGAGTTCTGAGAATGTTCCGGGTGTGATTGTCGCGGTTCACCAGGTCAGGATGTTCGGAGTCGTGCAGCGCATACGCAATGTACGGCAGGTCAATATCGCCGTTGCTGTAGGCAATCGCCACTTCCGTCCCGTCTGTGAGCGGTGTGTGCCAGCCCAGCGTGTCACCGGCATACGGTTTCGCCATCCGCAGCCACAGGTAGCTGTAACCGGCTTCCGTCCCCTCCCGGTTGAAGTCGAGCTTCACCCGGTAGCGTCCCTGTTCGTCAAGGTGAGCGTAAATATCATTTTTCTCCCGGCTCTCGACCCGGGCCGGAAGCGTGCCGTGGATTTCCGGACGCGGGATGTCCGCCGGGCGGAAACAGTAACGCTCGGTGTAGGGCATGCCCCACACCGACACGTGCAGGCGGGAATCACGGGCCCCCCGGAAGGTCACGAGCGTGAGGATAACCCCCTCCTTCAAGGCCGTAATGACATCGCCCTGTGGCTCCAGCACCTGCCCGGGCGTGAGGTGGGCAGCATTGCTGAACAGGTGGATGCGGGCTGATTTATTCAGTTCCCGCTCGTGGTGGATGCGGGCATAAAAGGCGCCGGATTCGGTTTCCGGCTCCGGGCTGGTGTCGTCACCTGCGTCACGGTAAGGCGCTGCGTAGCGGTAATACTCCCCGGTGGTGACCGCATCGTTACGTACACTGACCGTCGCATCCATCGGCGTGGAGGCAGTCCGGTAGTTGTAATCCCGCGTGGCGACAGAGCCGGTGGCAACCCTGTGCCAGGTCCGCACATCCCAGACCGATTCTGCTGCGCCGTCAAACAGGCCTGATGGCTCGCGGTACGGCAGGCGCACGTCAAACCGGTAGTTAAGCTGGCTGTCGGCAAAAATGTACGTATCCAGACCGCGCACGTCGTCCATCTCCGTACGCCAGTAAATGCCCACCTCGGACAGAATACGCCGGATAAACTCAAGGTCCGTTTCCCGCCACTGGGTGATAATTTCACGCGGCGGGTAGGTGCGCGCCAGCCTGAATTCAAAATCAGGTCCCTCCAGTCCGTGCTTGCGCAGCACCTGCTCCACCACTTCCGGAACGGACTGGTTCTGAAACACGGCGCACTGCCGGGTGTATCCCAGGAGCGCCAGACGGGAACTGAGCGTGAGCCGGTAGTGAGACTGGTCTTTTGATGTGGACAGCCATTCCAGGCGGGTGACGATGCCGTGGACATTTTTGCCGCTTCGCATCCGGAAGGTGGCATATTTCATCAGCACCTGTTCCGGAGGAATGCTCGCCTGTGGGGTGGTGAACTCGATGTCCCACCGGAACGGCTCGCTCAGGGCTTCCCTGCCACGAAAACGCAAAACATCCGGCTTCACTGGACTGTCAAAAATATCCAGAAAGTAACGGGTCTGTCCGTCAAAAAGCGCCAGCCAGTTATCCATAACAAAAACCTGATAATAAATAGGGTTAAATCAGGATAGTTACATGCCGAGACGGGACTGTAAATGACTGAAACAGGAGTTAAATTCTGAAAATGAAGGACAAATCAAATTACCATCACCTTGCGCAGCGCCTGCGCCAGCTGTGCGCGGGTGAACGGTTTTCGCAGTAACGGAACGTCCGGCAGTTGCGGGTTATGCGCCGGGCGCAAATCCTGCCCGCTGATCAGCAGAACCGGCAACTGCGGATAGTGGCTGCGTACATGGCCGATCACCTCCGCACCGCTCAGGCCGCCCGGCAACATCAGGTCGCTGATAAACATGCCGATATCCGGTGATGCGTCCAGCATGTTCAACGCCTGCTCGCCGTTTTCGGCTTCAAGTGTCAGGTAGCCAAGCTGGTGCAGTTGCTCGCACAGGGTCTGCCGCACGCCCGCCTCATCTTCCAGGACCAGCACAAGCAGCTCACTTTCTGCCGGGGCCGTGGTCGCCAGCACGACATCATCGGAGAACGCGGGCAGCGTCGAGCGCGGCAGCTGGAGCCGCACGGTGGTTCCCTGCCCCGGCGCGCTTTCGATCTCAACGCGACCACCCGACTGGCGCACAAAGCCGTACACCATCGACAGCCCTAGCCCGCTGCCGCTGCCGGTCTGTTTGGTGGTGAAGAACGGTTCAAAGACCTGCGATTTCACCTCCTGTGACATCCCGCAGCCGTGGTCAATCACCTCCAGCGCGACCATATCCTGCCTGCGCCCGTCGCTGCGGGTCACACGCTGGTTCCAGGTGCGAATTTTAATCACACCGTTTTGCCCCTCCATTGCATCACGGGCGTTCATCACCAGGTTGATAATGGCGTTTTCCAGCTGGCTGACGTCAATCCATGCGGGCCAGGCCGGGGTTTGCGCTTCAATATCCAGCGTCAGCGTGGCGGGAAGCGAGTGCCGCATCAGCTCGCTCAGGTTCTCCAGCAGCGGCTTCATCTCTACCGCATGGGGTTGCAGGGATTGCTTGCGCGAGAAGGCCAACAGACGCTGGGTGAGCATGGCCCCGCGTTCCGCGGCTTTAAGCGCACGGATGATGCGCGGCGCGTCCGGTGATGCCGAATCGGTCAGCTCCAGACTGCCGATAATCACCGCCAGCAGGTTATTAAAATCATGCGCCAGGCCACCCGTCAGTTGCCCGACCGCCTTCATTTTCTGGCTGTGCAGCAGCGCCTCCTCCAGCCCCTGACGTTCGATGCGGTCAACCTCCATCTGTGAGGTCTTCACCTTCAGCAGCCGCGTGGTGTGCTCCAGCGAAGCGGTATTGCGGGCGAAAACGTTAAACGCGCGCGCCAGTTCCCCCAACTCATCACGCCGCTGTAGCGCGGGCACCGACACATCCTGCTCCCCGTGAGCGAGACGCGACATCGCCCTTGAGATAGCCGTCAGGTTGGAGCCCAGATTGCGGTAAATATACCAGCAGGCACAGCCGGTGATGATCAGCGCCAGCACCGCGAAGATGCTGATAAACACGCTGATGGATTGCAGCTCGTGATGGCTCTGGGCCGTGCGAAGCCGGGAAGCCTGCGCCACCTGTTCAACGTACTGATTAATGTCGCTGTTTAATATCGCCACCAGCGCCTTGATGTGGAACATGTACCAGCTGATGGACAGATCGCTCTCCTCCAGCTGCGTCGACAGTGGTGCGAGCTTGCGCAGCTCATCATTAAAATCCGGGAGCACCAGGTTGGCCACCGGTTGCAGGGCGCTCGCGGGTAACCCCGCGGTTACTGCATCCAGCTGCTGCACCGTGGCGCGCGGTGAAGGGGTATCAATGGCGGCAACGATCAGCCTGTCCATCTCTGCAAGCTGTCGGGCGTCTGGCACATTGCTCGCGTAACGGCGGTTGATATCCTGCAAATGACGCAGGTAGCTTTGGCTTTGATAGAGCGAGCTGAGCAGCGCGTTACGCTCCAGATGCCGCTTTTGCCCGCGCTCCAGCATTCCCGTCACGCTCTGCTGTAATTCATTACTCCTGCGAATAATTCGCGCCACCAGCGCCGGCTCCTGCTGCGCCAGCGGCGCATCGGCAAGTTGATCCAGCGAGTGGCGCAGCGCCATCTGCGTCTGTTTCAGCCGCTCGGCTTCGCCTTTGTACTCCAGCGCACCGACCACCTGCGACAGCCGCACCGCCGCCGTTGCCACATTTGCGGTATCACGGGCGAGGTTCATGCTGCCGGTCATGTCATCCAGCGTTTGCTGTTGGACCTGCTCCTGGATCTGGCTGGCGTGACGAAAGCCGAGCACCGCCACACCGCTCACCATCAGCGTGACGGCGACCACCAGCAGATTAAAAATCAGCAGGCGTCCGCGGGCGCTGGTGAAGAACGGGGGGCGTGAAGACATGGGTTTGGGCTCCTCTGCGGATTGGTGCCTTCACCCTGGCCCTCTCCCACAGGGAGAGGGAAAAGGAAAATGTGATGGCGATTAGCTATTCATAACTATGACAAATATGAACAGCTTCTGACATTTTGCATTTACGCGCCTGTGATGAAGTGCAGATATCGACATTCACAGGAGATCCGCCATGAGCAGAACCCCGGTTTTAGAGATGCGCCACATTGCCAAAACCTTTGGCAATTTCCACGCGCTCAAGGGCGTGGATTTGACGGTTTTCCCCGGTGAGATCCACGCGCTGATGGGGGAAAACGGCGCCGGAAAAAGCACGCTGATGAAGATCCTCGCAGGTGCCTATACCGCCAGCAGCGGCGACATCCTCATCGACGGTAAGCCGTTTCATATCAAAGGGCCGAAGGATGCGCTGGCCGCAGGCATTACCCTGATTTATCAGGAGATGCAGCTTGCTCCTAACCTGACCGTGGCGGAAAACATTTTTCTCGGCAGCGAGCTGTCGCGCGGCGGGCTGGTCCAGCGCAAAGAGATGGCTGCCCAGGCGCAGGCGGTCATTGACCGCCTCGGTGCGCAGTTCAGCGCCACCGACCTGGTCATGAAACTGACCATCGCCGAGCAGCAGCAGGTGGAGATCGCCCGCGCCCTGCACCGCAACAGCCGCATTCTGGTGATGGACGAACCTACCGCCGCCCTCTCCTCACGCGAAACCCACCGTCTGTTCGAACTGATTTTGCGCCTGCGCGATGAAGGCATGGCGATTATTTACATCAGCCACCGGATGGCGGAAGTGTATGAACTCTCGGACCGCGTCAGCGTGCTGCGCGACGGGCAATACGTCGGCAGCCTGACGCGCGACAGGCTCAACGCCTCCGAGCTGGTGCGCATGATGGTGGGCCGTCCGCTCAGCGATCTGTTTAACAAAGAGCGCGATATTCCCCTCGGCAGCCCGCGTCTTAACGTCCACCACCTCACCGACGGCAAAAAAGTGCAGCCCTGTAGTTTGCAGGTGCGCTCCGGTGAAATCGTCGGACTGGCGGGTCTGGTCGGGGCCGGGCGTTCCGAGCTGGCGCAGCTGATCTTCGGCGTGCGCAAAGCCACCGGCGGCATGATTGAGGTGGACGGCGAACCGGTGGTGATCCACTCCCCGCGCGCGGCCATTGAGAACGGCATCGGTTTTCTTACCGAGAACCGCAAGGAGCAGGGGCTATTTCTGGAGCTGGCGGCGCAGGAGAACATCACTATGGCGACGCTGGAGCGCGACGCCACCTTCGGCTGGCTGAACCGCAAAAAAGCGCAGTCGATTTCCGATGACGCCATCGCCCTGCTCAATATCCGCGTGCCCCATTCACAGGTGCGCGCGGGCGGGCTCTCCGGCGGCAACCAGCAAAAACTGTTGATCTCCCGCTGGGTGGCGATAGGCCCGCGCATTCTGATTCTGGACGAGCCCACGCGCGGCGTGGACGTCGGCGCAAAAAGCGAGATCTACCGCATCATGAACCAGATGGCGCGCAAAGGCGTTGCGATACTGATGATCTCCAGCGAGCTGCCGGAAGTAGTAGGGATGAGCGACCGGGTGTACGTGATGCGGGAAGGCAGCATTGCGGGTGAACTGCACGGGCGCGACATCTCTCAGGAAAACATCATGACGCTGGCAACCGGCGTAAACGACACTCATCATCAGGCGGTGTAATTATGACAACTCCAACCCATCCGCAGCAGGTGGCGAAATCCGCCTCCGCCAAAAAAATGCTGATGAGCGATCTGATGCAAACGATCGGCATTTTGCCGATTTTAATCCTGATTGTGGCGGTATTTGGCTTTATCGCCCCGAACTTTTTCACCGAGAGCAACCTGCTCAACATTACCCGGCAGGCGTCGATCAACATTGTGCTGGCGGCCGGGATGACCTTCATCATCCTGACCGGCGGGATTGACCTCTCCGTGGGCTCGATTCTGGGCACCACGGCAGTGGCGGCGATGGTGGTCTCGCTTATCCCTGAATTTGCGATGCTCTCCATTCCGGCGGCGCTGATGCTCGGTATGGTGCTGGGGCTGTTCAACGGCGCGCTGGTGGCCTTCGCCGGACTTCCGCCGTTTATCGTCACGCTCGGCACCTATACGGCGCTGCGCGGCGCGGCCTACCTGTTGGCGGACGGCACGACGGTTATTAACTCCAACATTAACTTCGAGTGGATCGGCAATAACTACCTCGGCCCGATTCCGTGGCTGGTGGTGATCGCCCTGGCGGTGATTGTGGTGTGCTGGTTCATCCTGCGCCGCACCACCCTCGGCGTTCACATCTATGCGGTTGGTGGCAACGTGCAGGCGGCACGCTTAACCGGCATTAAGGTCTGGCTGGTGCTGCTGTTTGTCTACGGCATGAGTGGCCTGCTCTCGGGCTTAGGCGGCGTGATGAGCGCTTCACGTCTCTACAGCGCCAACGGCAACCTCGGCACGGGGTACGAGCTGGATGCGATTGCGGCGGTGATCCTCGGCGGCACCAGCTTCGTCGGCGGGATCGGCACGATCACCGGCACCCTGGTGGGCGCGCTGATCATCGCCACCCTCAACAACGGCATGACGCTGATGGGCGTCTCCTATTTCTGGCAGCTGGTGATCAAAGGGGCGGTGATCATCATAGCGGTGCTGATCGACAAATACCGTACCCGACACCATCAAAGTGCATAACAACAATACCCTACGTGAGGAATACAGCATGAGATTGAAGCCCTTAGTGACCGCGCTCTGTGCTGGCGCGCTGCTGGCCGCAACCCCGTTTGCGCAGGCAAAAGATCTGAAATCCATCGGCGTGACGGTGGGTGACCTGGCTAACCCGTTCTTCGTGCAGATCACCAAAGGTGCCGAGCTGGAAGCGCGCAAGCTGGCGGGGGACAACGTCAAGGTGACGCTGGTCTCCAGCGGGTACGATCTGGGCCAGCAGGTGTCGCAGATCGATAACTTCATTGCGGCGAAAGTAGACATGATCATCCTCAATGCCGCGGATTCCAAAGGGATCGGCCCCGCGGTAAAACGCGCTAAAGAGGCGGGGATCGTGGTCGTGGCGGTGGACGTGGCGGCGGAAGGGGCCGATGCGACCATCACCTCCGATAACACTCAGGCGGGAGAAATGGCCTGTAAGTACATTACCGACCGCCTGAAAGGTAAAGGCAACGTGGTGATCATCAACGGACCGCCGGTTTCTGCGGTACAAAACCGCGTGGAGGGCTGCCAGACCGAGTTCAGGCGCCACCCGGATATCAAAGTGCTCTCGGATAATCAGAACGCCAAAGGCAGCCGCGAAGGCGGCCTGGAGGTCATGACCTCCCTGCTGGCTGCCAATCCGAAGATCGACGGCGTATTCGCGATTAACGATCCGACCGCGATCGGCGCCGATCTGGCGGCTAAACAGGCGCAACGCAATGAATTCTTTATCGTTGGCGTAGATGGCAGCCCGGATGGTGAAGAAGCCCTGAAGCGCGAAAACTCGCTGTTTGTTGCTACCCCGGCGCAGGATCCGCAGGTGATGGCGGCGAAGGCGGTGGAGATCGGCTATGACATTCTTCAGGGCAAACCTGCGCCGAAAGAGCCCGTGCTGATCCCGGTGACGATGATCGATAAAAAGAACGTCGGCACATATAAGGGGTGGACGGTTAAGTAAGCCCCTCACCCCGACCCTCTCCCCAAAGGAGAGAGGGTGTTCAAGTTCCCTCTCCCCTTTGGGGAGAGGGTTAGGGTAAGGGGGCGGCAAAAACTCAAGGAGTCCCCATGAAACGCTCCGACATCAATGAAATCCTCGGCCACACGCGGCAGTTCTTCTCCATGCACGGCGTGCATCTCCCGCCGTTTGCCAGCTTTCCGCCGACAAAATGGCAGCAGCTTGACCAGGCAGCATGGCAGGAGGTGTTTGACCTCAGGCTCGGCTGGGACGTGACGGCATTTGGTGGCAACAACTTCGCTGCACAGGGGTTAACGCTGTTCACCCTGCGCAACGGCTCCCCCAACGGCGTGCCCTATGAAAAGTGCTATGCCGAAAAAATCATGCACGTCCGCGACGGCCAGGTGACGCCGATGCATTTTCACTGGCGCAAGCGGGAGGACATTATTAACCGCGGCGGCGGGAATCTGATTATTGAGTTATGGAATGCGGGCGCGCATGAAGAGACCGAAAACACCGACGTGACCGTCACGATAGACGGCTGTCGGCAGACGCACGCGCCCGGCAGCCAGCTGCGCCTCACGCCTGGGGAGAGCATCTGCCTGACGCCCGGCCTGTACCATAGCTTCTGGGGTGAACGCGGCTTTGGTGATGTGCTGGTGGGCGAAGTGTCGTCGGTCAATGACGATGAACACGACAACCACTTTTTACAGCCCATCGATCGCTACAACACCATTGAAGAAGACGAACCGGCGGTGCTGGTGCTGTGCAACGAGTACACCCTCTTTCGGATATAAGGAGTGAATGATGCCATTGATTTCTCTTGCCGACGGTCTGGCCCACGCCAGGGAACACCGCTACGCCCTGGGCGCGTTCAACGTGCTCGACTCCCATTTTCTGCGCGCCCTGTTTGCCGCCGCGAAGCAGGAACGCTCGCCGTTTATCATCAACATCGCCGAAGTGCATTTTAAGTACGTGTCTCTGGAGTCGCTGGTGGAAGCGGTGAAATTCGAAGCTGCCCGCCACGATATTCCCGTGGTGCTTAACCTCGACCACGGACTGCATTTTGAGGCGGTGGTGCGCGCCCTGCGTTTAGGGTTCAGCTCGGTGATGTTCGACGGCTCCACGCTGAGCTATGAGGAAAATATCCGCCAGACCCGGGAAGTGGTGAAGATGTGCCACGCGGTGGGCGTCTCGGTAGAGGCGGAGCTGGGCGCGGTAGGCGGGGATGAAGGGGGCGCGCTTTACGGGCATGCGGATGAAGCCTTCTTCACCGATCCGCGGCTGGCGCGCGAGTTTGTCGATTTAACCGGTATCGACGCGCTGGCGGTCGCCATTGGCAACGCGCACGGCAAATACAAGGGCGAGCCGAAGCTTGATTTCCCGCGTCTGGACGCCATTCGCCAGCAGACGGGCCTGCCGCTGGTTTTACACGGTGGCTCTGGCATAAGCGACACTGATTTCCGCCGCGCCATTGAACTCGGTATTCATAAAATCAATTTCTATACCGGCATGTCGCAGGCCGCACTTGCCGCCGTTGAGCAACGCATGGCGAACCGACAATCGCTTTACGATGAGTTTGCCGAGCTGCTGCTGGGCATTGAAGAGGCCATTACCGATACGGTTGCGGAACAGATGCGCATCTTCGGCAGTGCGGGGCAGGCCTAATGGAACGCAAAGGGATCGTCGCCGCAGGCAATATGCTGGTGGATCACGTCCACCAGATCGTACAGTGGCCGGAGCGCGGCTGGCTGGCAGAAATCACCCACAGCGAACGCTCAACCGGCGGTGCGCCGCTCAACGTTCTGCTGACGCTGGCAAAAATGCACGTCGGCCTGCCGTTACAGGCGGTGGGGCTGATTGGGGAAGACAGCGACGGAGACTATATTCTGGCGATGCTCGACCAGTATCACGTCAATCGCCAGCGCGTGCAGCGCACGACGTTCTCCCCAACGTCGATGTCGCAGGTGATGACCGACCCCAGCGGACAGCGCACTTTTTTCCACTCGCCGGGCGCCAACCGCCTGCTGGATCTTCCCGCCTTCGATCGTTTAGACGGATCGCTGAAGATCTTCCATCTCGGCTATCTGCTGCTGCTCGACAGCCTGGATATGCCGGACGAGGAATTTGGCACCCGCAGCGCGCGGTTACTGGCACAGATGCACGATCAGGGGTATGAAACCTCGCTCGATCTGGTGTCCCGCAAGGGCGACCCGCGCTATCAGCCGCTGGTGCTCCCTGCCCTGCGCCATCTTGATTATCTGGTGATTAACGAGCTGGAAGCCGGTGAGTTTAGCGGGCTTGAGATCCGCGACAGCCATGATGCGCTGAACATGGCCCATATCGCCGACGCTGCCGCACAGCTGCTGGCGGCAGGCGTGCGACAGCGGGTGGTGATCCACTGTCCGGAAGGGGCATGGGGTGAAGCGCCGGGTGAAAAAGGGCAATGGGTTCCGTCGTGGAAGCTGACGCAGGACGAGATTATCGGCAGCGTCGGCGCGGGCGACGCGTTTTGCGCGGGCTTTTTATACGGCTGCCATGAATCCCTGCCGCTGACGGAGAGTATTTATCTGGCGCACGCCTGCGCGCGGGCCAGCCTGCTGGCGGCTAATGCAATTGACGGCGCGAAAACGCTGGCCGAACTTCAGACGTTTATTCAGGAGAACGGTCAGGCGGCTTTCTCATGATGGGAAACGTCCGTGGCAAAAACATAGCCCAGACCGCGAATGGTTTTGATCAGCAGAGGCTGGTGCGGATTGACCTCAATTTTTCGCCGCAGCCGCATGATCAGTACGTCGATAGTGCGGTCAAAGACCTCAGCGCTTTCGCTGTGGGTCAGTTCAAGCAGCTGTTCACGGCTCAGTACCCGGCGGGCGTTTTGCGTTAATGCCAGCAGCAGGCCATATTCGCCCTGGGTTAACGGCACGGTATTACGCTGCGGATCGCTCAGCTCGCAGCGGGTGGTGTCCAGCGTCCAGCCGTTAAAAGCAATACCCTCAACGCGCGGCGCGGCAGGCTCCGCGGCCAGCGCGCCGGTACGACGCAGCACCGCCTTAACGCGGGCGACCACCACGCGCGGATTGAACGGTTTTCCGATGTAATCATCAGCGCCCATTTCCAGCCCGACAACCACATCTGATTCACTTCCCAGCCCCGTCAGCATCACCACCGGTAGCGACGGTCGCCGCTTTTGCATCTGCAGCAAAACCTGTAATCCGTTGATATCCGGCAGCATCATGTCCAGCAGAACCAGCGCAATGCCGGAGTCCTGCTGGACACGGTTCACCGCTTCCTGACCGGTGTGACACGTCAGCACGGTAAAGACGTGCTCGCTGAGCACATCCTGTAGCAGTTCGCAGACTGCGACATCATCATCAACCACCAGAATCGCCGGTTTCATCGCATGCTTCCGTCAGGGAATTATGTTAAGTCTGAACCATTCTGCCGCCGGCTCCAGCCGAATTGTTTTTTACGTGACGGAAATTCAATCCATGTCACATCCCCTGCCCTTTCGACACGTCAATTTTGACGATTGGCTGTTTTTCGTCAGGGTTTTGCCCCGCAAAGGGTCGTAAAGTCAGGAAATACCCATAGTAAAAACATGGCATAGAAGCTGCATATTGGGCAGGTAAGAACTGTTTAACTGGAGCAAAGCGATGAAAAAAGTCGTCACGGTTTGCCCTTATTGTGCCTCAGGTTGCAAGATCCACCTGGTGGTCGATAACGGCAAAATCGTCCGGGCGGAAGCGGCGCAGGGTAAAACCAATCAGGGCACGCTGTGCCTGAAAGGGTACTACGGCTGGGATTTTATTAACGATACCCAAATCCTCACCCCGCGCCTGAAAACCCCTATGATCCGCCGCGAGCGCGGCGGCAAGCTGGAAGCCGTCTCCTGGAATGAAGCGCTGGATTATGTTGCCACGCGCCTTAGCGCCATCAAGGCCAAGTATGGCCCGGATGCGATTCAGACCACCGGCTCCTCACGCGGAACCGGGAATGAAACCAACTATGTGATGCAAAAATTCGCGCGCGCCGTTATTGGTACCAATAACGTCGACTGCTGCGCTCGCGTCTGACACGGCCCATCGGTTGCAGGTCTGCACCAGTCGGTCGGTAACGGCGCAATGAGTAATGCCATCAATGAGATAGATAACACCGATCTGGTGTTCATCTTCGGCTATAACCCGGCGGATTCTCACCCTATCGTCGCGAATCACGTGATTCGCGCCAAACAGAACGGGGCGAAAATCATCGTCTGCGATCCGCGCAAAATTGAAACCGCGCGCATTGCCGATATGCACATCGCACTGAAAAACGGCTCGAACATCGCGCTGTTGAATGCGATGGGGCACGTCATTATTGAGGAGAACCTCTACGACCAGGCGTTTGTCGCAAGCCGTACGGAAGGGTTTGAAGAGTATCGCAAGATTGTCGAAGGCTATACGCCGGAGTCCGTAGAGGCGATAACCGGCGTCAGCGCACAGGAGATCCGCCAGGCGGCGCGGATGTACGCCGGAGCGAAAACCGCCGCCATTCTGTGGGGTATGGGCGTGACCCAGTTCTACCAGGGCGTGGAAACCGTGCGCTCGCTCACCAGCCTCGCCATGTTGACCGGCAATCTGGGTAAAGCGCATGTGGGCGTGAACCCGGTACGTGGTCAGAATAACGTGCAGGGCGCGTGCGACATGGGCGCGCTGCCGGACACCTATCCGGGCTACCAGTACGTCAAATTCCCGGAAAATCGCGAGAAATTCGCGAAGGCCTGGGGCGTGGAGAGCCTGCCTGAGCACACGGGGTATCGCATCAGCGAGCTGCCGCACCGCGCGGCGCACGGTGAAGTGCGTGCGGCCTACATCATGGGTGAAGATCCGCTCCAGACCGACGCCGAGTTGTCTGCGGTGCGTAAAGGGTTTGAGGATCTGGAGCTGGTGATTGTTCAGGATATCTTTATGACCAAAACCGCGGCGGCGGCGGATGTGATTTTACCGTCGACCTCCTGGGGCGAGCATGAAGGTGTCTATACGGCGGCAGACCGCGGCTTCCAGCGCTTCTTCAAGGCTGTCGAGCCGAAGTGGGATCTGAAAACGGACTGGCAGATCATCAGCGAAATCGCTACCCGCATGGGCTACCCGATGCACTACAACAACACCCAGGAGATCTGGGACGAGTTGCGGCATCTGTGCCCGGACTTTTATGGGGCAACCTATGAAAAAATGGGTGAGCTAGGCTACATCCAGTGGCCGTGCCGGGATGAGTCAGAGGCGGATCAGGGAACGTCGTACCTCTTTAAAGAAAAATTCGACACCCCGAACGGGCTGGCGCAATTCTTCACCTGCGACTGGGTCGCGCCGATCGATAAACTCACCGACGAGTATCCGATGGTGCTCTCCACCGTGCGTGAAGTGGGCCATTACTCCTGCCGTTCCATGACCGGCAACTGCGCCGCGCTGGCGGCGCTGGCGGATGAACCGGGCTACGCGCAGATCAACACCGCCGATGCCGAACGGCTCGGTATTGAAGATGAAGCGCTGGTGTGGGTGAACTCGCGTAAAGGCCGCATCATTACCCGCGCGCAGGTCAGCGACCGTCCGAACAAAGGCGCGGTCTATATGACCTACCAGTGGTGGATTGGCGCCTGTAACGAGCTGGTGACGGAGAACTTAAGCCCGATAACCAAAACGCCGGAGTATAAATACTGCGCCGTAAACGTGGAGCCCATAGCGGATCAGCGCGCAGCGGAACAGTACGTGATCGACGAATATAACAAGCTGAAAGCCCGCCTGCGTGAAAGCGCAATGGGATGAAGCTGTTAATTAATCGCTGACTAAATGGGGTGAGATATTCACCCCATTATTATTTCTGGCATCGCTATTAATAATATCAATATATTTCTCTGAAGACGTCTCGCAGAAAAATGTAATTTGCGCGAAAATTAATTACATCTTTGCATTTTAATTCAGAGGGATAAGATATGCGGCGGGTGCTTAAGACTTTCTGTCTTGAGCATTGTTGAGGGACAGAAAGTGGAAAGCCCCGGGAAATTTGCATTTACCCGAGGCTACCCCTCAACCCCCAACAGGTTGAGAGTAGCCTCTTATTCTTTTTTTCACAAGGAGTAAAAGGCATGACGCCATTAAAAACTGCGTTAGGCATCGTCTTTATTATTTGCCTGACGATAGTGATCTTTACCTTTATTACTCGCGGTAACTTATGTGAGTTTTCAATAAAGAGTGAACATCAGGAGGTGGCGGCGAAATTAGCCTGTAACGCAGGCTAACCTCTTCGGGCGGAACGCGTGTTCCGCCCGGCTTGTGGGATGCTGAGGTCTTAACGCACCCGTTTTTTTCTTCTGTCGCCGCGATTATACTGCGCGGCGTGTACCCCGATGATAAGAATCCATGAAAACCCTTTTTCTGATGTTGTTATTTTTAACCGCCTTTGCCCGTGCCGATGAGATAGGCAGCCAGTATCGTAAACAGGCGGAAGCCGGTGATGCGCGCGCCCAGTATTATCTTGCCGATACGTACTTCAGCTCCGGCGACAGCAAGCAGGCCGCGCTGTGGGCCGAGAAAGCGGCGAAAGGCGGCAATGTCGACGCCATGGCGCTGCTGTCGCAAATCCTCTTTACGCAGGGCGACTACGCACAGGCCAAAGCTCTGGCCCAACAGGCAAACATTGCGGGCAGCAAACGCGGCGCGATCATGCTGGCGCGGGTGCTGGTGAACACGCAAGCAGGCAAGACCGACTACCCGCAGGCCATTAAACTGCTGCAAACGGCGACCGAAGACATCGATAGCGACTCCGCGGTAGACGCGCAACAGCTGCTGGGGCTGATCTATGCCAACGGCGTTGAAGTCCCTCAGGATGACGTGCAGGCTGCGGCGTGGTTCAAGCGGAGTTCGGCTCTGTCCCGGACGGGTTATGCGGAGTACTGGGCAGGCATGCTGTTCAGGCAGGGTGAGAAAGGCTTTATCACACCGAATAAACAGAAAGCGCTTTACTGGTTAAACCTGAGCTGTACGGAAGGGTTTGATACCGGGTGTGAAGAGTTTGATGCGTTGAGCGGGGAGTAAATTATTGCCCGGTCGCGCTGCGCTTACCGGGCCTGCGGCTTATGTAGGCCGGGTAAGGCGAAGCCGCCACCCGGCATTTTTACATCATTGGTCAGCCGTTTTATCAAAACGACCCAGCACCTCGCGTTCATACGCCAGCGCTTTTTTACGGTCGAACTTGTGTTCCCACTTGGAGATTACCAGCACCGCCAGCGCATTACCCACCACGTTCAGCGCGGTACGCGCCATGTCGAGGATACGGTCCACACCGGCGATAAACGCCAGGCCTTCCAGCGGAATACCGACGCTGCCCAGCGTCGCCAGCAGCACCACGAAGGAGACGCCCGGCACGCCTGCGATACCCTTTGAGGTCACCATCAGGGTCAACACCAGCACGATTTCCTGCCACAGCGACAGGTCAATGCCGTACAGCTGAGCGATAAAGATTGCCGCAATACTCTGATACAGCGTTGAACCATCCAGGTTGAAGGAGTAACCGGTCGGTACAACGAAGCTGGTAATGGACGCCGGTGCACCGTAGGCCTCCATCTTCTCAATGATACGCGGCAGCACGCTCTCGGAGCTTGCCGTGGAGTACGCCAGAATCAGCTCATCTTTCAGAATGCGGATCAGGATCCAGATGCTCAGCCCGCACAGGCGCGCCACAATCCCCAGCACCACCAGCGCAAAGAACAGGATCGCGAAGTGCACCAGAATCACCAGCTTCGCCAACGGCCACAGGGAAGCAAAGCCGAAGTTCGCCACGGTTACGGCGATCAGCGCAAAAACACCCACCGGCGCATAGCGCATCACCATGTGGGTGACTTTGAACATGGTTTCAGAGATAGAGCGGAACACCGTTACCAGCGGTTCACGGTGCGTCGCGGGCAGGGAAGAAAGCCCCAGACCAAAGAGCACCGAGAAGAAGATGATCGGCAGCATCTCGCCCTTCGCCATTGACGCGATAATGTTGGTCGGCACCAGTGACAGAATTGTGCCCATCAGACCGTGCGAATGGCTCTGCACGTCGGCGGTGGTGCTTTGATATTTCGAAATATCCACCGTCGCCAGCTGCGACATATCAATCCCGGAACCGGGCTGGAACACGTTCGCCAGGGTGATACCAAGAATGATGGCAACCGTGGTGATCACTTCGAAATAGAGAATGGTTTTAACGCCGATGCGGCCTAACTGTTTCGCATCACCTACCCCGGCAATACCGACCACCAGCGTCGAGATCACAATCGGCACAACAATCATCTTGATCAGATGAATAAAGATATCGCCCGCTGGCGAGAGAAGGTTCGCAATCAGCCACTCGCGGCTGTCGCTATGGTAATGGAGGTAACTGCCCAGCAAGATGCCCAGCACAAGGGCCAGCAGGATCTGCCAGGCCAGGCTGACTTTCAAATTTTTCATAGAAACTGACTTCCTCAATGAAATCTCCGCACCAGCAAAACTGCATGAATATGGAGACATACTGAAAGGGTATGAATTGTGTTGCGTTGGTTTATGGGATTTTTTAACGCGCCGTATGAGTATCATTTGCACGGCATGCTGCGCAAGCCTTAAAGAACAAGGCATTTCACTGCAAAAAGCGTCATTGACGGTAATTAATAGCAATCCACATCAATAACCGATTGTTATGAAAAAACTTTTACAAACAAAAAAGTGAATAATTCTTCAGATGAATTATTTCCCTTCAAAGTTTCATTCGCTCAATTTTCATACTCTTCAGACATTGCGTGATCTGTCGCCCAAATACTAAACAAAGCTTGTAAAGCCCCTACTATTAACGTTTTTGCGACATATTATTAACATCTTACAAGGAGAAAAAAAGCCATGAGCCAAATACACAAACACGACATTCCCGCAAACATTGCGGACCGTTGCCTGATAAGCCCGGAGCAGTACCAGGAGAAATACCAGCAGTCCATTTCCAGCCCTGACGCATTCTGGGGTGAACAGGGCCACATCCTCGACTGGATCAAACCTTATCAGAAGGTAAAGAACACCTCTTTCGCGCCGGGCAACGTCTCCATTAAATGGTATGAAGACGGCACGCTGAACCTGGCGGCGAACTGCCTGGACCGCCATCTTGCCGAACGCGGCAACGAAACGGCCATTATCTGGGAAGGCGACGATGCCTCTCAGAGCAAACACATCTCATATAAAGAGCTTCATCGCGACGTCTGCCGCTTCGCCAACGTGCTGCTGGCCCAGGGCATTAAAAAAGGCGATGTGGTGGCGATCTATATGCCGATGGTGCCGGAAGCCGCGGTGGCTATGCTGGCCTGCGCGCGCATCGGCGCGATCCACTCCGTTATTTTTGGTGGCTTCTCGCCGGAGGCGGTTGCCGGACGTATCGTCGACTCGAACTCAAAGCTGGTGATCACCGCTGACGAGGGCGTGCGTGCCGGGCGCGGCATTCCGCTGAAGAAAAACGTCGATGAAGCGCTGAAAAACCCGAACGTGAAATCCATCCATAACGTCATTGTCTTCAAACGCACGGGCGGCAACATCGACTGGCACGAGGGCCGAGACCTGTGGTGGAGCGATCTGATTGAAAACGCGAGCGACCAGCATCAGCCGGAAGAGATGAACGCGGAAGATCCGCTGTTTATCCTTTATACCTCCGGATCCACCGGTAAGCCGAAAGGCGTGCTGCATACCACCGGCGGCTATCTGGTTTACGCGGCCACCACCTTTAAATACGTTTTCGACTACCATCCGGGCGACATCTACTGGTGTACCGCCGACGTGGGCTGGGTCACCGGTCACAGCTACCTGCTGTACGGCCCGCTGGCCTGCGGCGCAACGACGCTGATGTTTGAAGGCGTACCTAACTGGCCAACGCCGGCACGTATGTGCCAGGTGGTTGATAAGCATCAGGTCAACATTCTCTACACCGCGCCAACGGCCATTCGTGCGCTGATGGCGGAAGGCGATAAAGCCATCGAAGGGACCGACCGCTCTTCCTTGCGCATCCTCGGTTCCGTGGGCGAGCCGATCAACCCGGAAGCCTGGGAGTGGTACTGGAAGAAGATCGGCAACGAGAAGTGCCCGGTGATGGACACCTGGTGGCAGACCGAAACCGGCGGCTTCATGATCACCCCGATGCCGGGCGCCACGCAGTTGAAAGCCGGTTCGGCCACCCGTCCGTTCTTCGGCGTGCAGCCCGCGCTGGTGGACAACGAAGGCAATCCGCAGGAAGGGGCCACCGAAGGCAACCTGGTAATCGTCGATTCCTGGCCTGGCCAGGCGCGTACCCTGTTCGGCGACCATGAGCGCTTCGAACAGACCTACTTCTCGACCTTTAAAAACATGTACTTCAGCGGCGACGGCGCGCGCCGGGACGAAGACGGTTATTACTGGATCACCGGACGCGTGGACGATGTGCTGAATGTTTCCGGCCACCGTCTGGGCACGGCGGAGATTGAGTCTGCGCTGGTGTCGCATCCGAAGATTGCCGAAGCGGCAGTTGTCGGCATTCCTCACAACATCAAAGGCCAGGCGATCTACGCCTACGTCACCCTGAACCACGGCGAGGAGCCGTCACCAGAGCTGTATACCGAGGTGCGCAACTGGGTGCGTAAAGAGATCGGCCCGCTGGCCACGCCGGACGTGCTGCACTGGACCGACTCACTGCCGAAAACCCGTTCCGGCAAGATTATGCGCCGTATTCTGCGCAAAATCGCAGCAGGCGACACCAGCAACCTCGGTGATACCTCAACGCTTGCCGATCCTGGCGTGGTGGACAAACTGCTCGAAGAGAAGCAGGCCATCGCAATGCCTTCCTAGTGTTTTCTCCCTCTCCCCGTGGGAGAGGGCCGGGGTGAGGGCATCAGACCGCACCTTCCTTCCATCACCCTAACCCTCTCCCCATAGGGGAGAGGGGATAAAAACAAACCAACCTTACCTTTGGAGACTCTGTGATGAATAACGATATTTGTCAGCAGATAGAGAATAGTGCGCACTACAGGGAGCTCGTCGAAAAACGGCAACGGTTTGCCTTTATCCTTTCCATCATCATGCTGGTTATTTACGTCGGCTTTATTCTGCTGATCGCCTTTGCGCCGCAGTGGCTCGGTACGCCGCTGCACGCCGGAACCAGCGTTACGCGCGGCATCCCAATTGGCATTGGCGTTATCGTTATTTCGTTTGTGCTGACAGGTGTGTATGTCTGGCGTGCGAACGGTGAATTCGATCGTCTTAACAGAGAAGTTCTGCGCGAGGTAAAAGCATCATGAAGCGAGTCCTGACGGCGCTTGCCGCCACACTTCCCTTTGCTGCCCATGCGGCAGATGCCCTTACCGGCGAGGTCCAGCGCCAGCCAACCAACTGGCAGGCGATTATCATGTTCCTGATTTTCGTGGTGCTAACGCTTTACATCACCTACTGGGCGTCGAAACGCGTGCGCTCCCGTAACGATTACTACACCGCGGGCGGCAACATTACCGGCTTCCAGAACGGGCTGGCGATTGCGGGAGACTTTATGTCTGCCGCCTCGTTCCTCGGGATCTCCGCGCTGGTTTATACCTCGGGGTATGACGGCCTGATCTACTCCCTCGGCTTCCTCGTCGGCTGGCCGATCATTCTGTTCCTGATTGCCGAGCGCCTGCGTAACCTTGGCCGCTACACCTTTGCAGACGTAGCTTCATACCGCCTCAAACAAGGCCCCATCCGCATGCTCTCCGCCTGCGGTTCGCTGGTGGTGGTGGCGCTGTACCTGATTGCCCAGATGGTGGGCGCGGGTAAATTGATCGAGCTGCTGTTCGGTCTGAACTACCACGTCGCGGTGGTGCTGGTAGGCGTGCTGATGGTGATGTACGTCCTGTTCGGCGGCATGCTGGCTACCACCTGGGTACAGATCATCAAAGCGGTACTGCTGCTGTTCGGCGCCAGCTTTATGGCCTTTATGGTGATGAAGCACGTCGGGTTCAGCTTCAATAATCTGTTTACCGAAGCCATGTCAGTGCACCCGAAAGGGGAAGCGATCATGAGCCCGGGCGGGCTGGTGAAAGATCCGATATCCGCGCTCTCGCTCGGTCTCGGCCTGATGTTCGGTACCGCTGGCCTGCCGCATATCCTGATGCGTTTCTTCACGGTGTCTGATGCACGTGAAGCGCGTAAAAGCGTGTTCTACGCCACCGGGTTTATGGGCTACTTCTACATACTGACCTTTATCATCGGCTTTGGCGCGATCATGCTGGTGGGGGCAAACCCGGCGTTTAAAGACGCGGCGGGCGCGCTTATCGGCGGTAACAACATGGCGGCGGTGCATCTGGCCGACGCGGTAGGCGGTAACCTGTTCCTCGGCTTTATCTCTGCCGTGGCCTTCGCCACCATCCTCGCGGTGGTTGCCGGGCTGACGTTGGCTGGTGCGTCTGCGGTATCGCACGATCTCTACGCCAACGTTTTCCGCAAAGGCGCAAGCGAGCGCGATGAGCTGAAAGTCTCCAAAATCACCGTACTGGTGCTGGGCGTCGTCGCCATCCTGCTGGGGATTTTGTTCGAGAAGCAGAACATCGCCTTTATGGTGGGGCTGGCCTTCTCGATTGCGGCAAGCTGTAACTTCCCGATCATTCTGCTCTCCATGTACTGGTCAAAACTGACCACCCGTGGGGCGATGATTGGCGGCTGGCTGGGGCTGCTGACGGCGGTGATTCTGATGATCCTCGGCCCGACCATCTGGGTGCAGATCCTCGGTCACGAAAGCGCTATCTTCCCGTATGAATACCCGGCGCTGTTCTCCATTGCCGTGGCGTTTATCGGGATCTGGTTCTTCTCAGCGACCGACAACTCGCCGGAGGGTAACCTGGAGCGTGAGAAATTCCGCGCCCAGTTTATCCGCTCGCAAACCGGCCTGGGTGTTGAGCAGGGCCGCGCGCACTAAACCTTTTCTCCCCGGTCGCTCTGGCCGGGGAACTTAAAACATCACCCACGCCACCAGCGGCGCGATTAATACCATTGTCACGCCCGAGAGCATCATCACCAGGCTTGCAACAACGCCTTCCTGCTGTCCCAGCTCATACGAACGTGCCGTCCCCGCCCCGTGCGACGCCGCGCCAAACCCCGCCCCTTTCGCCATCCCTTCGCGAATGGAAAGGCGCAGAAACAGCACATCCCCCACTGCCATGCCGAACACGCCGGTGACGACCACAAACAGCGCCACCAGATCCGGCTGCCCGCCGAGCGGTTTGGCGGCCGCCAGCGCAAACGGCGTGGTCACCGATCGCACGGCCAGGCTGCGCTGAATTTCATCGGAGAGGGTAAAAAGCCGCGCCAGCCAGACGGAGCTACAGACCGCCACCACCGTGGCGGTGACGACGCCCGCGCTGAGCGACATCCAGTGGCGTTTGATAATGGCCAGGTTTTCATAAACGGGTACGGCAAAAGCGATGGTTGCCGGGCCGAGCAGCCACAGCAGCCAGTGGGATTCACCAATGTAGTTCTGCCAGGAGATATGGCCGAAGACCAGCATCAGCACCAGCAGGATCGGCGTAAAGACCAGCGGCATCAGCGGCAGCGTGCGAAAGCGGCGATACAGGCGCTTGTTGGCAAAGTAAATGACGACTGTCGCAATCAGGCATAGCACGCTTATCTGAAAGTTAGTCATGCTTCTGCCTGCTGATTTCAAAGCGATACACTTTATCCACCACCCAGGCGGTGGCGCCCAGCACCATCAGCGTGCTCAGGGCGATAACCGCAAAGATGCGCCAGCCGTCGACCATCAGCAGTTGCGCATAATTCACCACCGCCACCACGGCCGGAACGAAGAACAGCAGCATCTCCGCCAGCAGCCAGCGCGCACCGGCCCGCACCCAGCTAAGGGGTAACGCGCGACAGAGGATCAGCGTCAGCATCAGCACCATTCCCACCAGGTTGGCGGGTAAAGGCAGGTTCAGCCAGTCGACAAGATATTCAGCAAAAACAAACAGTCCCGCGTAGAGCAGTACCTGAACCGGTACCTGGAGTCGTTGAACAACGGCAGGCGTAACACGGCTTAACGCCACGGCCATGGGGGTTTTCCTCAGAAATGAGACGAGGCGCCAGTATAGTGAGCGTACGGTATCGACTGAAATGAATTAAAATCATCGAAGGTATAGTTTCGAGGAATAATCATGGACATAAGAACGCTGCGCTATTTTGTCGAGGTGGTTCGCCAGCAAAGTTTTACCCGCGCAGCGGAGAAGTTATTCGTAACCCAGCCTACCATCAGTAAGATGCTGAAAAACCTCGAAGATGAGCTGAACTGTACCCTGCTGATCCGCGACGGACGCAAGCTGCTGCTGACCGATACCGGTCGCGTGGTGTTCGAGCGCGGGCTGGCAATTCTGGCGGAGTTCCGCCAACTGGAGGCCGAGCTTGGGGACATCAACCACCTGACAAAAGGGCTGCTGCGGCTCGGCATTCCGCCGATGGTCGGCATGATGATGGCCGGGCCGATTAGCCTGTTTCGCCAGCGCTATCCCGGCGTTGAGCTAAAAATCTCTGAGTTTGGCGGCCTGACCGTGCAGCAGGCGGTGATGAACGGTGAACTGGACGTGGCCATGACGGCCCTTCCCGTGGAAGAAGAGAGCGGGCTGGCAACGCTGCCGCTGTTCAGCCACCCGCTGTGCGTGCTGGTGCCGCGCTCCGGCGACTGGCTGAAGATTGAATCAGTAAAACCCGAGCTGCTCGGCGAACACCCGCTGCTGATTTACAACGAAGATTTCGCCTTAAGCCGCCAGCTGATGGCGCTGTTTAACCAGCACAACGTAAAGCCGCGCATTGCGGTGCGCAGCGGCCAGTGGGATTTTCTGGCAGCGATGGTACAGGCGGGCGTGGGGATAGCCATTCTGCCGCAGCCGATCTGCGAGCGGCTGGATAAAAACACGCTGCGCTGGATCCCGCTGGAGAGCGATCTGCACTGGCAGTTAGGGATGATCTGGCGTGAAGGGGTGTATCTGTCGCACAGCGCACAGGCGTGGTTGCAATGCTGTGAGGGGTTTTGGGTACCCTCACCCTAACCCTCTCCCATAGGGCTGAGGGTTCCCCACAAATTAATGCGAGCACTGAGCAATCCCCTCGCCCCTCCGGGGAGAGGGTGAGGGTGAGGGGAACATACGGCGGTGGTGGTCATTCCGTTCACTTTATGTTCCTTGCTACTCTGTAACGACATGACCGGTGAACGTGCCAGGGTGGCTCAGTCGCCACCACCCTGGCGACCCGGGCTCCCGGCGGTAAATCGCCGCTTCGCGGTGCCCTCGGCTTATTCCTTCCGGCTTATCGGGTACGGGCGGAGGCAACGTCCCTGTAAAGCCGCCCTCTCGGCGCATCCCTGCGCCTCGCCCCGGCCTGCAGGAAACGCCTCAGCGATTTACAGCCGGACCAGGGCATCGCTGACAGCCCTCAGCCATTTAGAAAGCAACTTTATTGCTTCTGCATAAAAAAATTACTGGGGATCCCTCAGCCCATAGGGAGAGGGAACCGATCGAGCACGTAGGCCCGGTAAGCGCAGCGCCACCGGGCAATTACAGCGCTACTGATTCTCTATCAACAACGCTTCCAGCAGATCCAGATCGTGCAGCAGCTTTTGCAGCGTCTCGTTGCTGATCTGCCGCGTCGCGCGCAGGTGATACAGCTCGGCACGCTCGGAGCGCAGCGCCGCCAGGCGGAAACGGCGCTCGAGGTTCTCTTCCTGCAACGAACTTTCCACGTCGTTACGTCCGTCAGCACGGCGACGCAAATTACCGATCACGCGTGAACTGACTTCCTTCAGCAGCTGGTTATCAATGTTCTCTTCGGCATCGGCGGCCAGACGCTCCTCCATCTTCTCGATGGCGACAATCGCCACTTCCGCCGTCGCCGCACGGGCAATCCGCTCTTCCTTATGCTGCTGCGAGGTGTCACCCGCATCAATATGCTGCAGCAGAATCGGCAGCATAATTACGCCGACAAACAGGGAGAAGAGGATCACGCCCGCCGCCAGGAACACCAGCTCGTAGCGCGCCGGGAAGACGTCGCCCGTCGGCAGAAGCAGAGGAATGGAGAGCACACCAGCAAGGGTGATCGCCCCGCGAACGCCCGCGAAAGAGGCAATCAGCAGCTCGCGCGTGGTCCAGGAGCCGAACTCCATCGGCTTTTTGGTCAGGAAGCGAACGCTGAACTTCTTCATCGTCCACAGCCAGCCGAAACGCACCAGCATCAGCGAAAGGTAGATGAGTACGATATCGGTAAACAGCATCCACACTTCAACGTTTGGATCCGCTTCGGCCGCGATCAGCGAAGATTCCATAATGCCCGGCAGTTGCAGGCCCAACAGCAGGAACACCATGCCGTTAAAGACAAACTCGAGCATCGCCCAGGTACTGTTCGCGCGAAGACGCATCGCCAGCGGCGCCCGGCGCATCACGCCGGAGCGGGTGATGGTCATCCCCGCGGCTACCGCCGCCAGAATGCCCGACACGCCGATATGTTCGGCAATCAGGTAAGAGGCGAACGGCAGCAGGAACAGCAGGACGATCTGCGTCGCCGGTTCATCGCCGCCCCAGCGGCTGAGGAAGCGCAGCGAACGACCGTACAGCCAGCTTACAACAAAGCCTGCGAGGATACCGCCAATCGCCACCTTGAAGAATTCGAGGGTTGCACCGCCGACGGTAAAGACCATGGTGCCCATGGCTACCGCCACGGCAAACTTCAGGGCGACCAGGCCGGAAGCGTCGTTCATCAGCGCCTCGCCCTGCAAAATGCCCATGATTTTCTTAGGAATGCGCCCTTCGCCCACAATGCCGGACAGCGCCACGGCGTCGGTCGGCGACAGCACGGCAGCCAGCGCAAAGGCGGGTATAAGCGGGATCCCCGGTACGGCCCAGTAGATCAGGAAACCAATCCCGACCACGGTAACGACCACCAGCGCCAGCGCCAGACCGAAGATCTCTCGCCCGTGCTCAAGAAATTCGCGCGTCGGCGTTTTCCAGCCATCGGCAAACAGCAGCGGCGGGATAAACAGCACGAGGAACAGTTCCGGATCGAACTCCACGTGCAGACCGAACGTCGGCCACGCCAGCAGCGCGCCGATAGCTATTTGCATTAAAGGCAGGGGGACCTGGAAGGGCAGTACGCGTGTAACCACCCCGGATAATGAGACCACAAGGGTCATGATGAGTATTGTGAAGAAAATTTCCATGCGTTCCCTGTTTGCTGTGTTTCTTTTTAAGCCAAACCTGAGGCGTCGTGCCTCTTATTCTATCCTCTCCAGAGTAACGTAAAAGACAACGGGATGAGTCCTGAAAATAAAAACGGGCGGCCTGAGCCACCCGTTTTCGCATCAATGGATAACTTAAATTGCCCAGCCGCCCGCGTAGAACGCCACCAGCGCAACGGCGATGACAACGGTACCGATGTTCAGCTTGCGCCACTCACCGGAGACCAGACGCCCAATCACCAGCGAGGCGAAACCGATCATAATGCCGGTCACGATGTTACAGGTCAGCACGATAAAGACCGCGGTGATCAGACCGGACATGGCATCAACAAAGTCAGCAAAGTCGATTTTCGCCACGTTGCTCAGCATCAGCAGGCCGACGTACATCAGCGCAGGTGCGGTCGCGTAAGCTGGCACCAGATAAGAGAGCGGAGAGAGGAACAGGATCAGCAGGAACAGTACGCCAACGGTAATAGCCGTCAGGCCGGTTTTGCCGCCTGCCGCCGTACCCGCTGCGGACTCAATGTACACTGCCGCTGGCGCTGCACCCACCAGGCCAGAGAAAACGCTGCTCAGGGAGTCGGTGGTCAGCGCTTTGCCGCCGTCAATGATCTGGCCGTCTTTGTCCAGCAGGTTAGCCTGCCCCGCCACCGCGCGGATGGTCCCGGTGGCGTCAAACACCGCGGTCATTACCAGCGCCAGCACGCTTGGCAGGATCACCGGGTTCAGCGCGCCCACAATATCCAGGCTGCCAATCAGGGAGTTACCGTTGTCATCGCTCAGCGACGGCATGGCGAAAATCCCGGAGAAATGAACGGACGGGTCGAAGATCAGACCGACGATGGACACGCCGATAATGGTCAGCAGAATGCCGCCCGGCACTTTCAATTTTTCCAGGCCAATGATCACCGCCAGACCCACCAGCGACATGATCACCGGGAAGCTCGCGAAGTTACCCAGCGCAACCGGCAGGCCGTCCAGCGGGTTCTTGATGACCAGACCCACGCCGTTGGCGGCGATCAGCAGCAGGAACAGGCCGATGCCGATACCGGTGCCGTGCGCCACGCCCTGCGGCAGGTTGCGCAAAATCCAGCTACGGATGCCGGTAGCAGAGATCACGGTGAACAGTACACCCATCAGGAACACCGCGCCGAGCGCTACCGGGACGCTGATATGCTGGCCCAGCACCAGGCTGAAGGCGGTAAACGCGGTCAGGGAGATGGCGCACCCGATCGCCAGCGGCAGGTTCGCCCACAGGCCCATCACAATCGAACCCACACCCGCAACCAGGCAGGTGGCAACGAAGACCGCCGCTGGCGGGAAACCGGCTTTGCCGAGCATGCCCGGCACCACGATGACGGAGTACACCATCGCCAGAAACGTCGTCAGACCGGCAACAACTTCCTGGCGCACGGTGCTGCCGCGAGCAGAAATTTTAAACATGGCGTCAAGTAAACCGCCGGTACGCGCAGATGGCGTAGACATAGAAAACATCCCCTGAAAATTTTTATTGAAAGTCCGTAAGCGTGGTGGAGACTCCACTGCCAGCGAAACGTCAAATCCTTGTGCTGCGTTTGCGACGAAAGGGGCGTCACAAAAAAAGCAAACGTTTAGCTCCGCGCTTACAAAACGGGTGGTCAAATGTAGGCAAACGATTATCTAGCCTAATACCCGCCCTTTTCAACTGAACTTTCTCGTTTTTCGCTAAAATTGCCTCATGACGATGAAGAATTAAGCAGAGGATGCGCAAACGTTATCGTCCATGCGCAATTTCGTTACATTTCATCCCCCGCCGGGTATCGTCAGCGGGCCGCCTTTCGCAAGCGTTGTCTGCCAGCCCGGACGTGCCTCCACTCTCTGTTTCCACGCCGCTATGTGGTCGAGATTGTCGATGCCGCCTCTCGCCAGCAGGGCGAAGAGGGGAAAACTCATCTGGATGTCCGCCATGGTCAGCGTGTCGCCGGCAAACCAGCTGTTTTCGGCAAGATGATCGTTAATAAAGTGCGCATGCGTTTCCAGCTGGCGGTTGAGATACGCTTTTTGCACCCCCTGCCCCAGCGCCTTACCCAGCGTGCGCAGGCCAAACGGGACGGGGGGTTTGCCGAGGCTGTTAAATACCAGCTTCATTAACAGCAGCGGCATCAAAGATCCTTCGGCGTAATGCAGCCAGAAGCGATACTGCACTTTATGAGCGGGATCTAACGGTTTGAATCGTGACGCCGAATCGTACGTTTCCTGAAGATATTCCAGAATCGCGCCTGATTCAGCCAGAACCAGTCCGTTATCTTCCAGTACCGGGGATTTTCCCAGCGGATGCACTTTTTTGAGCGCGTCTGGTGCGAGCATGGTTTTTTCGCGCTGGTAGCGTACAATCTCATATGTCAGACCCAGCTCTTCCAGCGCCCAGAGGACGCGATGGGAACGAGACTGGTTAAGGTGGTGGACCGTTAGCATGATGTTCTCCGGTGATTCATACTTTTTAACTATAGAAAACTGAACAACTTCACGAAAAAAATTCGGCTAAAATCTCATCATCTCCGGTGGCAAAAACGGCGGCCGGGCATAGAATTAAAGTGTCAGTACAAACCGGAACCTCCTCCACAAGCTCGACACGAGGAGTACTGATGTCGGGGGAAACCCTCCCGTGAGCCAGCGGGATAGAGAGAAAGACAAAGACCGGAAAAAACTAAAGCGCCCTTAGTGGCGCTTTAGTTCTTTATGCTTGTTGCCGGGTGGCGGCTGCGCCTTACCCGGCACACACCTCTCAATCCTCCTCCAGCAACCGCGCCCCCGTCCCCTGCTCGCCCAACCTGTCACCCGGGTTACGCAGCGGACAATCGCTACGTGATAAACACCCGCAACCAATGCAGCCATCCAGTTCATCGCGCAGGGCTACCAGCGTGTGAATACGACGATCCAGTTCTTCTCGCCACTGGGACGACAGCTGCTTCCACTCTTTCGCGCTCAGCGAGTGTCCTTCCGGCAATACGCCGAACGCGTCGCCGATGGTAGCCAGAGGGATGCCGATACGTTGCGCAATTTTGATAATCGCCACGTAGCGGAGCACATCGCGGGTATAGCGCCGCTGGTTTCCGGCGTTACGGATACTTTTTATTAACCCTTTGCTTTCATAGAAGTGGAGCGCCGACACCGCCACGCCGCTTCGTTTCGCCACTTCACCGGGGGTTAACAGCGCTTTGATGCGCGGTAATCTCTTTTCCATAAAACCTCTTTACCTCAAGTTAACTTGAGGAATTATACTCCCCCGCAGAGAAAACGACGAATCAACCAGGACAGATGTCTCCACAGAGGGGTAACCTTATGTCGCATCAGCAAATTATTCAGACGCTTATTGAATGGATTGATGAACATATCGACCAGCCGTTGAACATTGATGTGGTCGCTAAGAAGTCGGGCTATTCGAAATGGTATTTACAGAGAATGTTCCGCACCGTAATGCATCAAACGCTGGGTGACTACATTCGCCAGCGCAGGCTCCTGCTGGCGGCGCAGGCGTTACGCTCAACGCAGCGGCCCATTTTTGATATCGCAATGGATCTGGGCTATGTGTCGCAGCAGACCTTTTCCCGCGTCTTCCGCCGCGAGTTTGACCGTACGCCGAGCGACTACCGCCATCAGCTCAATTAATGCGTGTTAACGCAAGGGTTGCTGCTGCCAGGCCATAAATGCCTGGGGCGGCATCGCTTTCGCGAAGTGCCATCCCTGACAATACTGCACGCCACGCTTCAGCAGCCAGCTCACCTGCTCCCCCGTCTCGACTCCTTCCGCAATGGTTTTCAGCCGCAGGCTTTGCGCCATCTCAATGATGTGCTCGGCAATCAGGTGGCTGGTACTGTTGGTGGTTAAGGTATCGATAAAAGATTTGTCGATTTTCAGGATATCGACGTTCAGCGAATAGAGGTTATGCAGGTTAGAGTAGCCGGTTCCGAAATCATCAATCGCCACTTCATACCCCGCCTGGCGAAACGCCTGAATGACCGGCGTGGTTTTCGGCACGTCAATAAACCCCCGCTCCGTCACCTCAATTTTTATTTGCTGCGCGCGAACCGAGTAAAAGCGGGCTTTGTCGGAGATCAGGGCAATAAGACGCGAAGAGTGAAAATCCGACGCCGACAGGTTAATCGAGACATACAGATCGGGGTGAGCGGCAAGAAAATGGCCCAGATCGGTGAACACCTCCTCCACGACGTAATCCGTAATGCGCTCAATCATCCCCTCTTTTTCGGCCAGGGGAATAAATTCCGCCGGGCTCATAACCTGACCGTTGAATCCTGGCCAGCGCAACAACGCCTCTGCTCCCACGCACTGGTTATTTTTTATATCAATAATGGGCTGATAATGGACGCACAGCTGGCGTTTATTCAACGCCCGGTGCAGAAGTCGGCCAGGCGAATTGAATTCACGGTGTGTTCGCGACCACACCAGCAAAATAATAATGCTGCAAATCATCCCCAGCGGTAGCGTCAGAGTAGCCTGATGATAAAGCGTTTTATAAAAACGGGCATTGGAGGTTGAAACGATGGCCGCAATGGGCCTCTGCTCTGATTTTACAATCGTATAAAAACGGTCATCTTTCTGAAAAGTCGTTTCCTGATGTCGGAGCATCGAATGCAATAAAGAAATATTGGCTTTCTGACTCACAGAAAAGAATGCATTGCTGACGGTGTCATACACTCCCCACGACAGGGAACGATCGTCTGACATCACCTCACTGTACGAAAGCGGGTTGACCACTGCGACATAATTTCCGCGCTGCATATATATCATTTTATAACCATTAAAAAATGGCGTATCGCGAAAATAATAGATAGCAACGTCGGGTTTACGTGTGTAATTGGCAGCGGGGATGATGTAAGGATGATCCGGCGTAAAAAGGGTCGAGCAGAGAAAGTCCTGGCCTTCAGCATAAATTAAATCGGCAACAAAAAGGCGACCGCGGGAAACGTTCAACATATATTGACGATGCTCCGGCGTACACACTTTACCCTGATATTTTTCTGCGTCTTCCCGGGCCATATCAACCTGTTGAATAACCCGTTCAGTTTTGTTTAAAGCAAGTTCAGCAAACGTGCGCAGCTGAGCGCTGATTTCCGACACGGCTCTAAGCTGGGCAAACCATAGCGCAAGCATCACCGGCAGCATAACTACCATGATAATCCCGACCGCTTTGAGCATTTTGCGCCGCGCGCTACGATTCATTTCCCGCTCTGTATCCCTGCATGTTGTACGCCTGTAGCAATGAAGACCGGCTGCTTTGATAAACAGGTGATTACGTTGCATGAATCATGGGAAGTTAGCAACTGACTTTTGGTATTAAAAATCCTAAAATTCGTGATGCCGATAATATTTTCCCGTAAGCCAAACTAAAAGTATTCATTTCGTTTCTGATAAGGATAATAATTACCCGCGACATGTGTGGAAAATTTGTTGGCTGAAATAGCCTGCTCTTTGTTCTTATGCTGATTTATAAATAATCAGACGCCAGAACCGTTTTTCCTCTTCCCGTACGCTTGGCGTCATATAATGCCTGATCGGCACGCATCAGTATGGCAGAAGTATCCCGTTGCCCCTGACAGACTTCAACCACCCCGGCGCTGAAAGAGAGTACCAGCGTTTTATCGCCCACACGCAGCGGTTTTGAGATCAGCGCGGCACGCAGCCGGGAAGAGAGCAACGTAGCGGCCATACCATCCGTACGCGCCAGCAGAAGAACAAACTCTTCGCCTCCTACCCGTCCCAGTGCCGACCCGGCCGGGCTCACTTCGCGAATACGGTCGCAAAAGTGAATCAATGCCGCATCGCCAACCTGATGTCCCCACCGATCGTTGATCTGCTTGAAATAATCGAGATCGAACATCAGGAGACAGAAATGGCTACTGACATCCTGCGGCGAACTGGCTGCCAGCGCCATTTTGAGCCGCTGTAAAATTGTCGAGCGATTCATACAGCCCGTCAGATCGTCCGTGGTGGCTTTGACGGTCAGCTGCTGTTCTGCTTTTTTACGTTCGGTGATATCGAGGCCAATATTGAGAATGGAGTTATCCGGTAAAAGGATGTTTGACCAGAGGATGGTTAACGGCGTCCCGTCTTTACGCACCGGGTGCCATTCGTACATATCCTTAAGTGGTGCGAAACGAACCGACTCCTGCACGCGCTGTCGCTCCTCGGGATCCGGGTAAAACAGGGCCAACGGATCGGGGTGCTCGCCGATTTCAGTCATACTCCAGCCAAAGACTTTTTCGCATTCGGCGTTCCACAATACACACCGGTTATGTCTGTCAAAGGCGTTCATCAATACCGGAGCACGTTCAAATAAAGTTTTATATTGCGTGACGACGCGCTGCATCTCTTGCGCTGTTTTTTCCCGCACGATGATGTCATCAAAATAATCTTTTAGCTTCTCGACCAATACCACCACGATATTTTTCAATATCGGTAACGAGGTCAGTTTTTCATTAAAAGCCAAAAAGAAATAACCACTGCACTGTCTGCCATGCGCTGAGAGTTTACACAGCACGCCGCTTTGCAGTCGCGCATAGCCCGGGTGCTGAGGGGAAAATACCGCCCGGCCAATATGCTCTTTCCAGTAGATAACGCGCCAGGCGCGGTGATGCCGCTGCAACAGGGTGCTGGCAAGAAAATCCGCCACGTTGAAGGCGTGACACGTCACGTCGCCGGCACAAACCACGCGCGGCCCGTCTGCGGATTCGACACTGACCCACGAGAGATTTGCCCCCAGTGCGCTGTTGATGATTTCCAGCATTTCAACCGGCGAACACTGCGCGTTGAGTTGTGGCATCAGCTTCGCCAGGGCGTGCAGAGCCTGCATGCTGTCGTTAATAATCTCGCGTCTTTTTTCTTTCATTATCTTTTCGCAGGTCATTAATCGAGAGAGCAACCGCAATAACTCATATCTGAATAAAAGAATAAGACCACGAAATCAAAGAGTATGCTGAGTGTTAAAAAAGAATAAAAATCCAAAAAAAACCAAATAATTCAATGTGATGAATTATTTTTGCGGGTACATTTATTGTTCCACACAAGCATAATCCATAGACATACTGCTGTAAACGCTATACAGCCGAGGGTGTTTTGCAAAGGTTTTGCTATCTGAATGAATTAAAAATAAAAATTCCGGCTAAGCGCCGATCTGAGCGAGTACGATATATTTTCCCCGGTTATAAACCCACTTTTACCTCATACGATACTGGCGAATAAAACAGCAAATGTGATATAGTTCACACATCTTATGTAACGAGAAACATTGTTTCATTTCAGTTCGTCTGTTTTGTCGAGGATGGGTTTTATGGCAACCATTACCACCAGCATGGTGCTCCTGCGCTGGCCGTTGTTGAGCGCGGTTTTGATGTTCCTGGCCAGCACGTTAAACATACAGTTCCGAAAGTCCGACTACGCAGGTCTTGCTGTGATTAGCACCCTGTTAGGGTTGGGTGCCGCATGCTGGTTCGCGACAGGTTTGCTCGGCATTACGCTGGTGGATATGGCCGCCGTCTGGGAAAACATTAAAGTGGTGATGGTTGAAGCCATGAGCCACACTCCGCCAGACTGGCCGATGGTGATTACCTGATAGCCTGTTATAAAAAACCCAGACATTGTCTGGGTTTTTTGTGTTTCACGCGTCTGGATATCAGAACGGGATATCGTCGTCGAAGTCCATTGGCGGTTCGTTAGACGGTGCCGAAGCAGACTGCTGCTGAGGACGAGACTGCGCGCCGCCGCTGAACTGATTGCCGCCCTGAGGCTGTTGAGGCTGACCCCAACCGCCCTGCTGCTGGCCGCCACCTGCCGGTGCGCCACCGCCCTGACGACCACCCAGCATCTGCATGGTGCCGCCTACGTTGACCACCACTTCCGTGGTGTATTTTTCCTGACCGGATTGATCGGTCCATTTGCGGGTACGCAGCTGGCCTTCGATATAGACCTGAGAACCCTTACGCAGATACTCACCGGCCACTTCAGCCAGTTTGCCAAACAGCACAACGCGGTGCCATTCGGTCTGCTCTTTCATTTCACCGGTCGCTTTATCACGCCAGGATTCGGAAGTAGCCAGCGTAATGTTGGCAACTGCGCCACCACTCGGCATGTAGCGTACTTCCGGGTCCTGGCCCAGATTACCGACGAGAATCACCTTGTTTACGCCTCTGCTGGCCATGTTCGTGTCTCCTGAATACGTTTCTTAATAGTGTAAACGCGCGAGTGTACCATTTCCATGCGACACTTTGATAGTTGCGTAGCATGTTCCAGAGTTCTCTCGCGGACTCGACATTGTTACACAGTGAATCAGAAAATGCATTCCAATACTGTATATTCAAACAGGTCATTTTGTGTCATAATTAGCCGTTTCTGACAGCCGTTTGTCCTTCAAACAAATCAGGCAATCCGTGTTCCAACCGGGAAAGGTGAATGGATAAGATCGAAGTTCGGGGCGCCCGCACCCACAATCTCAAGAATATCAACCTCATAATCCCTCGCGACAAACTCATCGTCGTGACCGGGCTTTCGGGGTCTGGCAAATCCTCACTGGCTTTCGACACTTTGTATGCCGAAGGACAGCGTCGTTACGTTGAATCGCTCTCGGCGTACGCGCGTCAGTTCCTGTCGCTGATGGAAAAACCGGATGTCGACCACATTGAAGGGTTGTCTCCTGCTATCTCCATTGAGCAGAAATCCACATCGCATAACCCGCGTTCTACGGTCGGTACCATTACCGAAATCCATGACTACCTGCGTCTACTGTATGCGCGCGTGGGCGAGCCGCGTTGTCCGGATCATGACGTTCCGCTGGCGGCCCAGACCGTCAGCCAGATGGTGGATAACGTGCTGTCTCAGCCGGAAGGCAAACGCCTGATGCTGCTGGCGCCAATCATTAAAGAGCGTAAGGGTGAACACACCAAAACGCTGGAAAACCTGGCAAGCCAGGGCTATATCCGCGCCCGTATCGATGGCGAAGTGTGTGACCTGTCCGATCCGCCAAAGCTGGAGCTGCAAAAGAAACACACCATCGAAGTGGTGATTGACCGCTTTAAGGTACGTGAAGATCTGGCGACGCGTCTGGCGGAATCCTTTGAAACGGCGCTGGAACTGTCGGGCGGCACGGCGGTGGTGTCAGACATGGACGATGCGAAAGCGGAAGAGCTGCTCTTCTCCGCTAACTTCGCCTGCCCGATTTGCGGCTACAGCATGCGCGAGCTGGAACCGCGCCTGTTCTCGTTCAACAACCCAGCGGGCGCGTGCCCGACCTGTGACGGCCTCGGCGTTCAGCAATATTTCGACCCGGACCGCGTGATCCAGAACCCGGAGCTGTCGCTGGCGGGTGGCGCCATTCGCGGCTGGGATAAGCGTAATTTTTACTACTTCCAGATGCTGAAATCGCTGGCAGAGCACTATAAGTTCGACGTTGAAGCCCCGTGGGCCAGCCTGAGCGCGAACGTACATAAAGTGATCCTGTTCGGTTCCGGCAAAGAGAACATCGAGTTCAAGTACATGAACGATCGCGGTGACACTTCCGTGCGTCGCCACCCGTTCGAAGGGGTGCTGCACAACATGGAGCGCCGCTACAAAGAGACCGAATCCAGCGCGGTGCGTGAGGAGCTGGCGAAGTTCATCAGCAACCGCTCCTGCGCCACCTGCGAGGGTACACGTCTGCGTCGCGAAGCGCGTCACGTGTTTGTCGAAAACACGGCGCTGCCGACCATCTCAGACATGAGCATCGGCCACGCGATGGACTTCTTCAACAACCTGAAGCTCTCCGGCCAGCGCGCGAAAATCGCCGAAAAAGTGCTGAAAGAGATCGGCGATCGCCTCAAGTTCCTCGTGAACGTCGGCCTGAACTACCTGACGCTTTCCCGATCGGCTGAAACGCTCTCCGGCGGTGAAGCCCAGCGTATCCGTCTGGCGAGCCAGATTGGCGCGGGCTTAGTCGGCGTGATGTACGTACTGGATGAGCCGTCTATCGGCCTGCACCAGCGCGACAACGAACGCCTGCTCGGCACGCTGGTTCACCTGCGTAACCTTGGCAACACGGTGATTGTGGTTGAGCACGACGAAGACGCCATTCGCGCCGCAGACCACGTGATCGACATCGGCCCGGGCGCTGGCGTGCACGGCGGACAGGTGGTGGCAGAAGGGACGCTGAAAGACATTATGGCGGTGCCCGAGTCGCTGACCGGCCAGTACATGAGCGGCAAGCGCAAAATTGAAGTGCCAAAACAGCGCGTGGCGGCGAACCCGGAAAAAGTGCTGAAGCTAACCGGGGCGCGCGGCAACAACCTGAAAGACGTGACCCTGACGCTGCCTGTCGGGCTGTTTACCTGCATCACCGGCGTGTCCGGTTCCGGTAAATCGACGCTGATCAACGATACGCTGTTCCCGATTGCGCAGACGGCGCTGAACGGCGCGACGCTGGCCGAGCCTGCACCGTACCGCGACATTCAGGGGCTGGAGCATTTCGACAAGGTTATCGATATCGATCAGAGCCCGATTGGCCGCACCCCACGTTCCAACCCGGCGACCTATACTGGCGTCTTTACGCCCGTCCGTGAACTCTTCGCGGGTGTACCGGAAGCGCGTTCGCGCGGCTACACGCCAGGACGTTTCAGCTTTAACGTGCGCGGCGGCCGCTGTGAAGCGTGCCAGGGCGACGGCGTAATCAAGGTTGAGATGCACTTCCTGCCGGATATCTACGTGCCGTGCGACCAGTGTAAAGGCAAGCGCTATAACCGCGAAACGCTGGAGATTAAGTACAAAGGCAAGACCATCCACGAAGTGCTGGATATGACTATCGAAGAGGCGCGCGAGTTCTTTGACGCCGTCCCTGCGCTGGCGCGTAAGCTGCAAACCCTGATGGATGTTGGTCTGACCTATATCCGTCTGGGGCAGTCAGCGACAACGCTGTCCGGTGGTGAAGCGCAGCGCGTGAAGCTGGCGCGTGAGCTGTCCAAACGCGGAACCGGTCAGACGCTGTATATTCTGGACGAGCCGACCACCGGCCTGCATTTTGCGGATATCCAGCAGCTGCTGGACGTGCTGCACCAGCTGCGCGATCAGGGCAACACCATCGTGGTGATTGAGCACAACCTGGACGTGATTAAAACCGCGGACTGGATTGTCGATCTCGGCCCGGAAGGCGGCAGCGGCGGCGGTGAAATCCTCGTCTCCGGTACGCCAGAGACCGTTGCAGAGTGCGAAGCCTCGCACACCGCGCGCTTCCTTAAACCGTTGCTGTAATCGTTACACGGAGAGCTGCTGTCGGATCGTTTCCGGCAGCAGTTCTACCGCCTGTTGATACGACGCATCTACCAGGTAGTAAATTTGCGAATCTGGCAGCGAGCCGTCGAGAAACACCGTACTCCAGTGTGCTTTATTCAGATGCTTGCTTGGCCTGACATCATCGTGCTGCTGGCGCAGTAAGTCGGCCAGTTCAGGACTGGTTTTCAGCGATGCCGCAGGACGTCCCTCCACCTCTTTTACCATCGCGAACAACACATCACCCACTTTGATCTGCGTGGCTTTCCAGTCGCTGTGAACGCTCTGTTCTGCGCCCGGCTTGCTCATGCAGTACTGAAGTATCTCCGAAATTGTCATCTTTATTCCCCTTGTAGCGTTGCGATAATTTTACGCGAACCACCGTGAATGCGATGTTCTCCCAGCCAGATCCCCTGCCACGTTCCCAGCAGCAGCCGTCCGTTGTGGACCGGCAGCATCAACGAGACCCCCAGCAAAGAGGATTTGATGTGCGAAGGCATATCATCCGCCCCCTCGTAATCATGGTCATACGGGGCGTTATCCGGGACGGTTTTCAGAAAATGCCGCTCCATGTCAGACCGGACGGTGGGATCGCAATTTTCATTGAGCGTGAGAGAAGCAGACGTGTGCTGAAGCAGCAGATGCAGCAAACCCGTTTTGACGCGCGACAGGTCGCGGATTTGCCCGATGACTTCGTCCGTCACCAGGTGAAATCCGCGTGGTTTTGCGCTTAAGGTCAGGGTCTGTTGATACCACATGTGCTGCTCCGTGTTGAAAGATGAATCTTTCTAAGTGTGCAGCAAGAAAGCGAAAGGTAAAACCCGCGCGGCGAGATTTGCTTAAAAAAGCATTCACCCCGCCGTTAATGCATCAGTATTCGGAGTTAACGATCACCTCTTCACCAAATTTTCCGGCCATTGGCAGCGGCCGGTAGGTGGAGTTCGAGGCGCGTAACACCCGGATGCCTCTGGCTCCCACATCGTGCGCCGCGGTGATGTCGTTATCTGAATCACCGTAGAACACCTTGATATTTTTCTTTTCCAGCCACTGGGTTTTGGTGTTTTGCCCTTCCTGGTCCCCGGCAAAAATGACCGGATTCATGCTGGCCGCCGGGATCAGAAAATCATCCTGTAGCGTTTTCGAGACGGTTTCGGTTTTGGTCTGGCTACGTCCGGTCACGAAGTAAATGCTGTCGCCGCGCTTTACGTGCATGGCGATCAGCGCGCGGGCAACCTCTTTCGGGATACTGAACTCATCCCAGCCGTTGTTCATCTTTTCCCAGAATTCCGGGTTTTTCAGATAGGCTTCGCTCTCAGGGGAGTACGTTTTTTTGCCGCGCCAGAAACCGGGACTGGAGAAGAGAACGGTATCGTCAATATCGAAGCCCACGGCCATCGGCGGGCGACCCGTCAGGCTGTTTTCGATTTGTGCCACTGAAACCCAGTGAATGGGGGCCTGTTCGGCAAGAATGGCGGCGGTGGTGCCGGTATAAAGCGGCGTGGGTGCAGAAGCCCGCGCAACAACGGTACTATTAAGCGAGAACAATAAGCAGGCGGCGCTGAGCGCCAGTGTGATCTTGCGCATGTTTTCCCCTGAATATTCAGTTTGTTATCTTTTTATTTTGAGCGGATGGTCAAAAACTATCCGACCATAACCCCAGCGGGAGGGGAAGAAAAGGAGTTTTTGCTTATGAAGCGGAATAAAAAGAAGACGATCACAAAGTGTGGATGAGTGATGTAGGCCCGGTAAGGCGCAGCCGCCACCGGGCAAGATTTTCTGCGGCCTGATGCCCTCACCCCAGCCCTCTCCCACAGGGAGAGGGAGATAATAAGTAGTGAGTACTTACATCACAGCTGCAAACGCCTGCGCCACGCGCTGGACGTTGCTGGCATTCAGACCCGCCACGCACATACGGCCGCTGGCGATCAGGTAGACACCGAACTCTTCACGCAGGCGATCGACCTGCGCTACGCTCAGTCCGGTGTAGCTGAACATCCCGCGCTGCTTGAGAAGATAATCAAAGTTATGCCCAGGCACGGCCTCTTTCAGGACGTTAACCAGCTCCTGACGCATCGACAGGATGCGCTCACGCATCGCTTCCACTTCCGCAAGCCAGGTGGCTTTCAGTGTTTCGTCACCGAGAACTGTCGCCACCACCTGCGCACCAAAGTTCGGCGGGCTGGAGTAGATACGGCGGACCGTCGCTTTAAGCTGGCCCAGCACGCGGCCCGCCGCTTCAGCGTCTTCACACACCACGGACAGACCGCCAACGCGCTCGCCGTACAGGGAGAAGATTTTTGAGAAGGAGTTGCTGACCAGAGCGGGAAGCCCCGCGCTGGCAATCGCGCGAATGGCGTAGGCGTCTTCCTCCATGCCCGCGCCAAAGCCCTGATAGGCGATGTCGAGGAACGGGATCAGGTTACGCGCCTTCAGTACCTCGATCACCGCATCCCACTGGGCATTGGTGAGGTCCGCACCGGTCGGGTTATGGCAGCACGGATGCAGCAATACGATACTGCGCTCCGGCAGGGTGTTCAGTTTTTCCAGCAGCGCATCAACGCGTACGCCGTTGGTTTCGCTGTCGAACCATGGATAGGTCGCAACCTTAAAGCCCGCGCCTTCAAAGATGGCCACGTGGTTTTCCCACGTCGGGTCGCTGACCCACACGCCGGAATCCGGGAAGTACTTTTTCAGGAAATCTGCGCCTACCTTCAGCGCACCCGAGCCACCCAGCGTCTGGATAGTCGCCACGCGCTTTTGCGCGAGCACCGCGTGATCCGCACCAAACAGCAGCGGCGCAATGGTATTACGGTAGGTATTTAACCCTTCCATCGGCAGATAAAGCGAAGCCCCGTGCGGGGTTGCGTTAAGACGCGCTTCGGCTTCGGCAACGGCTTTCAGTTGAGGAATGATGCCGTCCTCGTTGTAATAAAGACCGATGCTGAGGTTCACTTTGTCGCTGCGAGGATCTTCTTTGAAACGCTCCATCAAGGAGAGGATAGGGTCGCCGGCGTAGGCGTCTACTTTCTGAAACACGCGATGTTCTCCGGATTGTTATGAGGCAGGATTTTCAACAATAAACCGGAAGCAGGAGAAGGTCGAGAAGGTTATGAAAACCGTTTCTGGATATGCCCACGAATTTGTACGATACGCTCAGACGTCGACCCTGTGACGCGTAAATACGGGATGTTTCGGCGCGCCAGTTCAGCGATATACCACGACTGCTGCCTGCGGCGAAACGCCGCGCCTTGCCTGGTACCGTCCTGTACGAAGGGAAATTCATCGCCGCACAGTACAACCAGCGAATAGTCCCGCCCGGCTAAGTCGTGCAGCGCCTGAGGCGCCGAGCCATACTGGTCGAGGGTATAAAACAGCGTGGTTAAGGGCGACGTATCACAAATCAGATAAGGCGCCGTGCTGGCTGCGTCCTCACGCCGCACCTGCTCGCGCGCAATATGCAGGAGATCGTCGCATTCCAGTACTCCGTTCTTTTCTTCCCAGTATTCGCGCCCGAACTCAGCGACATAGGGCGCGTTAAGCGCTGCTGCCAACGCCCGGGAAAGCGTGCTTTTGCCCGTCGACTCGCCGCCCAATAAGCAAATTCGAAAGACAAAACTCCGGTAAACCTCCGCCGAGAGCATCTCGCGGTAGCGATGAACATCAGAGCGAATAAGCGTGCCTGAGGGCGCATCAGGGCCCTCCGGGCGCTGAAGCCGCACGTGCGTGACCGGTTTGCCAAAACGCTGGCTTAATACGCGGGCAAAGCCATCGCCGTAATCCTCCGCAGTGAATACGGCGTCCGGTCGGCAGTGAAAGAAGCGTTCGCACAGGGTAGCCACGTAGTGTCGGTGGCGATCGGCATCTGCGTCGTTGGGCGGCGGCGGTTCAATATCATGGCCCGCCGCGATCTCTGGCGAAAACACCAGGTGACGACACCGCGGGAAACGCGTCTGTAGCCACTGAAGGCGCTTTTCGGGTTCGCACCCCGGCATTTCCGGTAGCGAATAGCTGATGATAAATACCGTCTCGCACCGGGCAAGCGCAGCGTTGATAAGCAATTCATGTCCTGCGTGTAAGGGCGCGAACTTGCCGACAATCAGACCCTCTGCGTAAGGTTTCATCGCGCGCGGATCTCCTTACGCCATTGATATAAACCGTGCCAGGCGTTAAACCAGAACACCAGATACAGAACCGCGGTCAAATGCAGGCCCCTCATCGCATACAGCGGCACGGCAAGGGTATTGACGGCAAGCCAGACGTACCAGTTCTCCAGGCGTCGGCCCATTAGCATGAACTGCGCCAGGATGCTGAAGGTTAAAATAATGGAGTCCAGCCAGGGTGCCCAGGCGTTGGTATACCGATGCAATAAAAGCCCGTACAGCGCCGCTACTGCCACGGCACAGGCCAGCAGAAGGAGAAAATGTCTGGGGTGGGTTCGCCGCACCGGCAATACCTCTCCGCGGTTTCCTTTCAGCCAGTGCACCCAACCCGTTATGCTCGTGATAATGAAAAAGAGCTGTAGGGTAACATCGGCATAGAGCTGCACTGAATAGAAGACCCAGGCGTATAGCCCGCTGCCGAGAATACCGATCCACCACGTGTTGATATTGTTTCTGGCCGCCAGCCAGACAGAGAGCGCATAGGCCAGACAAGCAGCCATTTCAGATGGTGACATATCCCTTCCCGGATACTGTGATTAGTCGACGTATTTCATCGCGACCCTTGAGGTAAGGCGCGTGATAAGTTCGTAAGCACTCACTTTTGTTATTTCAGCAATACGCTCTACCGGCAGGCCTTCGCCCCACATCACCGCATCGTCCCCCGCTTTATCCTGCGCGTCGGGTCCCAGATCGACACAAATCATGTCCATCGCCACACGGCCGACAATCTTCACTTCGCGACCATTGACCAGTACCGGCGTACCCGTTGGCGCGGCGCGTGGATAGCCGTCGCCGTAGCCCATCGCTACCACGCCAAGCCGCGTGTCGCGCTCACTCGTCCAGGTGCCGCCGTAACCTACCGGCTCGCCTGCTTTGTGCTCACGCACGGCAATCAGCTTTGAAACCAGCGACATCACCGGCTTAAAGCCGAAGTCCGGTCCCCAGGGTTTGTTCTCAAGCGGGGAAACGCCATACAGGATAATCCCCGGACGCGCCCAGTCGAAGTGCGACTGCGGCCACAGCAGAAGGCCGCCGGACGCCGCAATGGAGCGCATCCCCGGTTTGCCTTCGCAGAAGGTGGTGAAGATATCAAGCTGCTGTTCCGTTGCGCCGCATTCAGGCTCATCGGCGCGGGCAAAGTGGCTGACGATATTCACCGGCTGACGCACGTTCTGGCACTGGCACAGCCGCTGATAAAACGCTTCGGCATTCTCCGGGCGCACGCCCAGGCGGTGCATGCCCGTGTCGAGCTTCATCCACACGGTGACCGGCTCGCTCAGTTCGGCCGTTTCCAGCGCGGCCAGCTGTTCTTCGTTATGCACCGCCGTGTGCAGGTGCTGATCGGCAATGGTCGGCAGGTCCGAGGCTTCAAAAAAGCCTTCGAGGAGCAGAATCGGTTGCGTAATTCCACCTGCGCGCAGGCGGAGAGCTTCTTCGAGACGGGCGACGCCAAAAGCGTCGGCATCGGGGAGCGTTCGCGCGGTCTCAAGAAGACCGTGTCCGTAAGCGTTCGCTTTCACGACTGCAACGAGCTTACTGGCGGGCGCCAGTTCTCGCAGACGTTGCAGGTTGTGTCGCAGAGCGCGGCGGTTAATCACAACAGTTGCCGCTTGCATTTGAATTCCTTAGAAATTACTCATCATCATATTGAGGACCGGCATAGTTGTCGAAACGCGACCACTGGCCGTTAAAGGTCAGACGTACCGTACCGATGGGGCCGTTACGTTGCTTACCAATAATAATTTCGGCGATCCCTTTCAGATCGCTGTTCTCGTGATAAACCTCATCACGGTAGATGAACATGATTAAGTCGGCATCCTGCTCGATGGAGCCGGATTCACGCAGGTCGGAGTTGACCGGGCGCTTGTCTGCACGTTGTTCCAGAGAACGGTTTAGCTGCGACAGCGCCACCACCGGCACGTGCAGCTCTTTGGCTAACGCTTTGAGTGAGCGGGAAATTTCGGCAATCTCCAGCGTACGGTTGTCGGAAAGCGACGGAACACGCATCAGCTGGAGGTAGTCAATCATGATAAGGCCGATGCCACCGTGTTCACGGGCGATACGGCGCGCGCGGGAGCGCACTTCCGTCGGCGTCAGGCCGGAGGAGTCATCAATATAGATGTTCCGTTTTTCCAGCAAAATCCCCATGGTGCCGGAGATCCGCGCCCAGTCCTCATCGTCGAGCTGACCGGTACGGATGCGGGTCTGATCCACGCGCGACAGGGATGCCAGAGAACGCATCATGATCTGTTCTGAGGGCATCTCAAGACTGAAGATAAGAACCGGTTTATCCTGCAACATCGCCGCGTTTTCGACGAGGTTCATCGCAAATGTCGTTTTACCCATCGACGGACGCGCCGCGACGATAATCAAATCCGATGGCTGAAGACCTGCCGTTTTCTTGTTGAGATCGTCATAACCGGTGTTCACCCCCGTCACGCCATCGTGCGGCTGCTGGAAAAGCTGCTCAATACGCGCAACGGTGGCGTCGAGCACATCGGCGATGTTTTTCGGGCCTTCGTCTTTGTTCGCACGGCTTTCGGCGATTTTAAAGACGCGGGACTCGGCAAGATCAAGTAGATCTTCGCTGGTGCGCCCCTGGGGATCGAAACCGGCCTCGGCGATCTCATTCGCCACCGAGATCATCTCGCGGACAACGGCACGTTCACGGACGATATCAGCGTAAGCGCTGATGTTCGCGGCACTTGGCGTGTTTTTTGACAGTTCTGCCAGATAGGCAAACCCGCCGACACTGTCGAGCTGTCCCAGACGCTCCAGCGATTCTGCGAGTGTAATCAGGTCGATCGGGCTGCCCGACTCCTGCAAACGCGCCATTTCAGTAAAGATGTGGCGGTGCGGGCGGGTATAGAAGTCTTCCGCAACAACGCGCTCGGCGACGTCGTCCCAGCGTTCGTTATCCAGCATTAAACCGCCCAACACCGACTGTTCCGCTTCAATCGAGTGCGGCGGGACTTTTAACCCGGCGACCTGATAATCACGTTCACGGGGTTCAGTCTGTTTGTTGAAGGGTTTGTTTCCTGCCATAGTGAATGGAGTTACCGAGATAAAGAGTGGGTCGAAAGATTACCATAATTTTCTAACGGAGGGAGCATGGCAACACGCATTGAGTTCCAGAAACATGGCGGGGCAGACGTACTGCAAGCCGTGGAGTTTACCCCCACGGCACCTGGCGAGAACGAAATCCAGGTTGAAAACAAAGCGATCGGCATTAACTACATCGATACCTATATTCGCGGCGGTCTCTATCCGCCTCCGTCGATGCCGAGCGGACTGGGCACCGAGGCGGCCGGTATCGTCAGCAAAGTGGGCAGCGCGGTTAAGCACATTAAGGAAGGCGATCGCGTGGTGTACGCGCAGTCGGCGCTGGGCGCTTACAGCTCCATCCATAACGTTCCGGCCGAGAAAGCGGCGCTTCTGCCAAATGCGATCGGCTTCGAGCAGGCTGCCGCCTCATTCCTGAAAGGGCTGACGGTCTATTATCTGCTGCGCAAAACCTACGAAATTAAGCCTGACGAGCAATTCCTGTTTCACGCAGCCGCAGGTGGCGTAGGGCTGATTGCCTGCCAGTGGGCGAAAGCCCTGGGGGCGAAGCTGATCGGCACCACAGGCAGCGCGCAAAAAGCGCAGCGCGCGCTGGACGCGGGCGCATGGCAGGTGATCAACTACCGGGAAGAGAGCATCGTTGAGCGGCTGAAAGAGATCACTGGCGGCAAAAAGGTACGCGTGGTGTATGACTCGGTGGGGAAAGACACCTGGGAATCTTCGCTGGACTGCCTGCAACGTCGCGGGCTGATGGTGAGCTTCGGTAACGCCTCCGGGGCTGTCACCGGCGTGAACCTGGGCATTCTGAATCAGAAAGGGTCACTGTATGTCACCCGCCCTTCCCTGCAAGGTTACATCACTAATCGGGAAGAACTTGAGGAAGCCAGCAACGAGCTGTTCTCGCTGATCGCCAGCGGGGTGATCAAAGTGGATGTGGCAGAAGCGCAGAAATATCCGCTGACCGATGCGCAACGTGCGCATGAGGTGCTGGAGAGCCGGGCAACCCAGGGCTCAAGTCTGTTAATTCCCTGAGCCATAAAAAGAAATTGGGCTTCCCATGGGAAGCCCTTTCTTTTTTTTAGTTCGGCTGTATGTAGGGTACAGCTCGATGAATTCTTTAGCGGCAGCCATAGTGACAGATTCGATAAGTAAATCCTATTCTGTTCTAAAGATTGCTGCCGGAAAAGTTGCAGGTATGTGACGTACCCCTCAATACCTTAGTAACGGAAGCGGTTATTACGCTGATAAGTGGGCAGTTTTGGCGATTTAATCGCCCGTATGGCCCATACCACCGCAATCGCCAGAAGTAACCACGGCAAGAGTTTAATCGTCAGGGCAAATAAACCGCCGACAAACATCACCACCGTGGCCACAACGAGCGCGGCCAGAATACCGAGCAGCGACACGCCCGTGACCATCAGCATGATAAAGAAGCCAATCACAAAAAGTAGTTCCAGCATGGTGCTCTCCCACGAGTTCCCGAATGATGCTGCGATCATTACAAGAATCATGCCAAAAATAAGTTGTTGTTCTGAAAGCAAAACGCCCCGCAATGTGTTGCAGGGCGTGGCGTATTTGACCATCTTTTAGCGAAATTTAACGTTTATCCGCAACCAGACGCAGCGCGTGTTCCAGTACCTCAATATCCGCACCGGCTTTATGCGCGTTCTCGCTGAGATAACGACGCCACTGGCGCGCACCAGGAATGCCCTGGAACAGGCCAAGCATATGGCGGGTAATGTGGCCCAGATACGTACCATGACTCAGCTCGCGCTCAATGTACGGATACATGGCGCGCACTACGGCCACGGGATCGGTGTCAGCACCCTCAACGCCAAAGATTTCCCGGTCAACCGTCGCCAGAATGCCCGGATTCTGATACGCCTCGCGTCCGACCATCACGCCATCCATATGTTCGAGGTGCGCTTTGGCCTCGTCCAGCGACTTAATACCGCCATTGATCGACATGGTCAGGTGTGGGAAGTCGCGTTTCAGCTGGTACACGCGCGGGTAGTCCAGCGGCGGGATCTCGCGGTTTTCTTTCGGGCTGAGGCCTGAGAGCCAGGCTTTACGGGCGTGGATGATAAACATCTCGCATTCACCCTTCCCTGATACCGTGTTGATGAAATCACACAGAAACTCATAGCTGTCCTGGTCGTCTATGCCGATACGGGTTTTGACCGTGACCGGGATAGAGACAACGTCGCGCATCGCTTTGATGCAGTCCGCCACCAGGTGCGCATTTCCCATCAGACACGCGCCGAACATGCCGTTTTGCACACGGTCGGACGGACAACCGACGTTGAGGTTAATCTCGTCATAGCCGCGTTCTTCGGCCAGCTTCGCGCACTGCGCCAGCGCAGCCGGATCGCTGCCACCGAGTTGCAGCGCAACCGGATGCTCCTCTTCGCTGTACGCCAGATAGTCGCCTTTGCCGTGAATAATTGCGCCGGTAGTGACCATTTCGGTGTATAGCAGCGTATGGCGGGAGAGCTGACGCAGGAAATAGCGGCAATGTCTGTCCGTCCAGTCGAGCATTGGCGCAATGGAAAAACGGTGTGCAGGGAAAGCGGTCTGGAATTCTGACGACATGGCGAACTTTTAAGCATCTGGTGGAAAAGGGGCGCTACTATAGCACAAAGAAAAGCCGGAGGCGCAGCGCCTCCGGTGTACTTTAGAACGTCATGCTCAACTGTGCCCCTGCGCCCCAGGTCTCGTCTTCGCCATAAAGCCCCATCAGGTCAACGTGGACGGAGTTGAACGGCGCAAAACCGACACCGCCGGTAAAGACGTTGCTGTCGTTCCCCTTCATATCCGCACGATAACCGGCGCGCACTGCCAGCCAGCTCAGCGGCGTGACTTCAGCACCAATGCCGGCGTATTGGGAGGTATCTTCGCTTTTAAAGCCCTTGGTTTCGGTCAGATCCCCGTCCGCGGTCAGCGTCACCAGATCGTTGTGCCAGGCGGCCCCGGCAGTGACCAGCGGACGGATCTGATAGGTGTCTTTATAACTCACCACCTCTCCTGTGCGCCCGTTGCGAATGCGGATATCTTTGGTATCGATATCGCGCGACATCAGGTTTTGCCCGCTCACGCCGACCGTCCAGTTTTCACCGAAATCAGCAGCAATACCGGCATCGACGTTGAAGCCAGTGTCGTCGGTACGGTAGCGGCTGTCGTTCCACTTATTACTGTCGTAATCGTAGATTGAGGTAGTGTAGTTATAGAGCCAGGTTTTTTGCAGCTTCGGCGTGACGCCAACGGAAACCGGAACGCCGCCAAGATCGAACTGACGGGCTACCGCAATACCGTAGTCGGACACAATCGCCGCCCGACCAGACGCCGTAGAGTTAAGGTTTTTGGTGATCTGATCGGAACCGTTTAGCGCGGCATCCAGCGCCACACCGGCAGCCACCGCATCGCTTCGTTGTATACCGCGCAGATAATCAATGTCCTGCTGATCGATTGAAGAGCTGACGCGGCCATGTGCATAGCCTTTTGCCATAAAGGCCACGGAAAGGACATCGTTAGGGATACTGACGGCAATCCCCGCCCCTGCGGTGGCGTGTGCGGTTTTGCCTTTCAGGTAGTCCAGCTCATCAGCGAGATCTTTCGCTGCGCCCTGGAACTGATTGATCGAACCTAATGGATTCGTGATGATATCAATGGGGGTCAGACTATCAACCACGTCCTTGTAATGATTGATTTTATCGTTAATGGTATCAATCTCGTCCTGAAGATTGTCTTCATCGGTCACCTGCACGCCAACGGACGGCAAAATGACCGTCACATCATCCTCGGGCTTAGATTTTGCCAGTAACGCGGGGTTGATTAACGCCCCGCTGCCATAGCTGCCTGCTGCCACGCCCGTGCCGCCCATTGCGTCACTACGCGCTTCCGTCCAGGTATTGGCTGCTCCCGCCTGATTTGCCATAAAAAAGGAGACAGCGATGCTAACCATCGAAAATTTAAAATGTTTTTTCACAGTGTGCTCGTAAATAGTTTGTTATTAGTTAACCCTGTCTGTTATCACCCAAACAGGAACGAACTATTGCTGTGAATAAGTACAAAAAGACCCGCTATTTCCCTAAGTTAAATTCCATCCCGGCCTGTTCTAATGTGTGACGACCATCAATATTTATAGAAGAGGAAATTATTTTCGCCCAGGTTTTCCATCGTGCGGGCCAAAAAACTGAGGCGGATGGTCTACCCAGTGGTCTTCGCGCGTCACGGCATACACCGGATTGAGGGGATAGTAGATGCGGTTATGTTTTTTATTAGCCTCACCCACCACCAGTAAGCGCACCTCTTCATCGGTGTTGTTGATAAAGGTATGGCACACCCCCGTGCCGGCAGGAAATCCCACGCTGTCTCCGGGTTCAAGCTTCCACAGATAACCATTGATCCAGGCCTCAGGGTAACCCTCCAGAACGTAAACAAACTCCTCTTCGTCGCTTTCCGCATGCGGATAAGAAGTACGGCGTCCGGGCGGCAGCCGTTCATGGTGAATACCAATGCGGCCGAGACCCAGCTTGCGGGCCAGCGGCGCGCCAATAGAAAACCGTTCATTGCTGTCCGGATACGTTGCGTCATCGGCGCCTTCCACGTCCCGCCAGTGCCGAATACAGTCAGGTCTTTTCATCATGCGATCTCCCGATTTGCGATGCGTCAGGTATAGCACAGCCCGGCGGATCTCGGTGTTTTTAGCAGAACATGATAAAGTGAGGGTTTTCTACCCTTTTCACATCCGAGGTGCCCGATGGACAAGTCCACAAAAGAGCTGTTAGCGCAAGCTGAAAAGCTGTGCGCGCAACGCAATGTGCGCCTGACCCCGCAGCGCCTTGAGGTACTGCGTCTGATGAGCCTGCAACAGGGTGCCATCAGCGCTTACGATCTGCTCGACCTGCTGCGTGAAAGCGAGCCGCAGGCAAAACCGCCGACCGTCTATCGGGCGCTGGATTTTCTGCTGGAGCAAGGGTTTGTGCATAAAGTGGAATCAACAAACAGCTATGTGCTGTGCCATCTTTTTGACCAGCCTACTCACACGTCCGCCATGTTTATCTGCGATCGCTGTGGCGTGGTGAAGGAAGAGTGTGCGGAAGGTGTGGAAGATATTATGCATACGCTGGCAGCCAGAATGGGCTTTGCGCTGCGCCATAACGTGATCGAAGCCCACGGCTTATGTTCTGCCTGCGTGGAGGTGGAGTCATGCCGTCATCAGGATGCCTGTCAGCACGATCACTCTATCCTGGTGAAGAAAAAGCCGCGTTAAGGCCAAAGAAAAAGGCGGCTCATGGCCGCCCTTTGGGGATAGTGCCGGTTACCAGCGGTAGTCGTTACGGGTTTCCCAGTCTTTGACTTCGTTTTCCGCCTGATCTTTTTCGTAACCGTAGCGCTCCTGGATTTTACCTACCAGCTGATCGCGCTTACCTTCAATGACGGTCATATCGTCATCTGTCAGCTTACCCCACTGTTCTTTCGCTTTACCTTTGAATTGCTTCCAGTTGCCGCCGATTTCGTCTTTATTCATAATCGTGTCCTCGTGTTAAGCGTCTATGAGTGTCGTCCGCTTCGTTCTATTCTGCTGGACGTGATTATTATTGTAGTTAAGGATTCGGCATTTATTTTTATATTCGGAATCTTTAACCGTTACGATATATCGTGCGGGGCTGGAAACCAGGTATTGTTTCGCCAGTGACGACGCCAGATAACGGCCAGCGAAAGGCCACGCAGTGAGAGAAACACCGCCAGCGCGAGCCACAGACCATGATTGCCGAGATACGGCAAGGTCAGCAGCGTCAGGCCGAACCCCGCCGCAGCGACGGCCATGCTGTTGCGCATCTCCGCCCCTCGCGTCGCACCAATAAACATGCCGTCCAGCAAATAGCACCACACACCCACCACCGGTAATACTACCTGCCAGAGGATGTAGCGATCGGCCAGCTCACGTAGCGCGGGCAACGAGGTGAGAAGCGCGACAATATGCCCACCAAAACAGGCGTAAACCAGAGCAAAGACCAGCGCCACCAGACCCGCCTGACGACAGGCAGCACGCCAGACTTCGCGTAACTGGCCGCTTTCACGCGCGCCATAAGCCTGCCCTGAATGCGCCTCGACGGCGTAAGCAAAACCATCCAGCGCGTAAGCGGTAAAGGTCAGTAACGTCATGAGCACTGCGTTGACGGCGACGATCTCAGGCCCAAGACGCGCACCAAAAACGGTTAATGCGCCGAAGCAGAGTTGCAGCAGGAGCGAACGGAGCATGATGTCGCGATTAAGCGCCAGCAGCTTACGCATATTGCCGCGCCAGGCCGATTTCAGCAGATCCAGGGTGATACCGCGCATCGCCAGCACGCGCCAGACCATCCCCAAACCGATCAGCAGCGTCCCGTACTCGGCAATTGCCGTAGCCAGCGCCGCGCCCCGGACGTTCATGTGCAGTCCCATCACCAGCCAGAGATCGAGGACAATATTGAAAAGGTTACCCACCACCAGCAGGATCACCGGCGCGCGGGCATACTGCACGCCCAGCAGCCAGCCCAGAAGGACCAGGTTTGCCAGTGAAGCGGGCGCGCTGAGCCAGCGAATTTCGAGGAACCGCCGGGCTTGTTCCAGTACGGCATCGCTGCCGCCTACAATATGGAGCGCAAGATCAATCAGCGGCGTACGCAACAGAACGATTAACGCGCCAGCACCGAACGCCAGAATGAGCGGCTGAACCAGCGCACGCGCCAGACGCAGGGGATCTTTTGCACCATACGCCTGGGCCGTAAGGCCTGTCGTACTCATGCGCAGAAAAAGTAGCAGCATAAAGAGGAAGCTGGTCGCCGTTGCGCCAATCGCGACGCCGCCCAGGTAAATCGGCGAATCGAGATGCCCGATAACTGCCGTATCCACCAGCCCCAGCAGAGGAACGGTAATATTGGAAAAAATCATCGGTAGCGCAAGACGCCACAACGCCTTATCGGCAGAAGTTAGCAATGCCATGGAAATTACCGGAATCAGAAAACAGGCCAGGCTGTAGAGGAACTACAGCCTGTCAGGAAGAGATTACAGCCATTCACCGTTGCGGATAACGCCGACCGCCAGCCCTTCAATAGAGAAGCTCTGCTCGCGGAGATCCACCACAATCGGGGAGAATTCATTGTTTTCAGGCAGAAGCTGCACGGTATTGCCTTGTTTTTTCAGGCGCTTAACCGTCACTTCATCATCAATGCGCGCCACCACGACTTGCCCGTTACGCACGTCCTGCGTTTTGTGTACCGCCAGCAGATCGCCATCCAGAATACCGATATCTTTCATGGACATTCCGCTAACGCGCAGCAGGAAATCGGCGCTCGGCTTGAACATGCCTGGGTCAACCTGATAGTGCCCTTCGATGTGCTGCTGCGCCAGCAGAGGTTCACCTGCGGCTACGCGACCCACCAGCGGAATACCGCTCTCTTCTTCCACCAGCAGACGGATGCCGCGTGAGGCGCCGGAAACAATCTCAATCACGCCCTTACGCGCAAGCGCCTTAAGGTGCTCTTCGGCAGCATTAGGAGAACGGAAGCCCAGACGCTGCGCAATTTCTGCACGCGTGGGTGGCATACCCGTCTGGCCGATATGATCCCGAATGAGATCAAACACCTCTTGCTGCCTGGTCGTTAACGCTTTCATACCGCCCCCTGGGTGTATATACAGTTATGCTGTGAGTATATACAGTCAAAGGCGATTTTGGAACCAAAAACTGCACAAAAAACCAGGGACTTAATTATTCCTCGAGGCTCATCGGAAATGCGACCAAAGTAGCGTGACCCAGGTGATCGCCGCCGTGATAATCGACAGCAGTACGGCAGCGGAACCCATGTCTTTCGCCCGGCCAGACAGTTCATGGAATTCCGACCCGATTCGGTCAACAACGGCCTCAATAGCGCTATTCAGAATTTCCACTATCATCACCAGAAGGACAGATCCGATGAGCAGTACGCGGGTGATAGCATCAACATCAAGGAAGCAGGCGATGACAACGGCAACGATTGCGGCAACCGCTTCCTGGCGGAAAGCGGCTTCATTAACCCATGCGGCGCGGAAACCTTTCCATGAATAACCGGCAGCTTTAATGATTCGAGTTAACCCAGTGGTATTATTGGCCATTAAAAGAACCTTTTATGATAAATAGCGTCAGTAACTAAAGCCGCAGCGCGTTTTGCTGCGACCTGAAGTATGACGGGTAACAACAGAAATTTTGCGCGCTTTCTGTTATCCTTGCGCCGCAATTGCATTATTAACCAGAGGCTTTACATCGTTTATGTCCGGCTGGCCACGAATTTACTACAAATTACTTAATTTACCATTAAGCGTACTGGTAAAAAGTAAGTCTATCCCAGCAGAACCTGCGCTGGAATTAGGGCTCGATACGTCGCGCCCTATTATGTACGTTTTGCCTTATAACTCGAAGGCAGACCTGCTAACGCTTCGCGCTCAATGTCTGGCGCACGATTTACCTGACCCGCTTGAACCGCTGGAAGTCGACGGTACGCTGCTGCCGCGCTACGTGTTCATCCATGGCGGACCGCGCGTGTTCACCTATTACACGCCGAAAGAAGAGTCCATTAAGCTGTTCCATGATTACCTCGATCTGCACCGCAGCAACCCCGATCTGGACGTGCAGATGGTGCCGGTGTCGGTGATGTTTGGCCGTCGTCCGGGGCGTGAAAAAGGGGAAGAGAACCCGCCGCTGCGTATGCTCAACGGCATTCAGAAATTCTTCGCCGTCTCATGGCTGGGACGCGACAGCTTTGTTCGCTTCTCGCCTTCCGTTTCACTGCGCCGCATGGCGGATGAACACGGTACTGACAAAATCATTGCGCAAAAGCTGGCGCGCGTTGCGCGTATGCACTTTGCACGTCAGCGTCTGGCGGCCGTTGGGCCACGTCTCCCGGCGCGTCAGGATCTGTTTAACAAGCTGCTGGCTTCCAAAGCGATTGCCCGTGCCGTAGAAGACGAAGCGCGCAGCAAGAAGATTTCGCACGAGAAAGCGCAGCAGAACGCAATCGCGCTGATGGAAGAGATCGCCGCGAACTTCTCCTACGAGATGATTCGTCTCTCTGACCGTATCCTCGGTTTCACGTGGAACCGCCTCTATCAGGGGATTAACGTCCACAACGCCGAGCGCGTGCGTCAGTTAGCGCATGACGGCCACGAGATTGTCTATGTGCCCTGCCACCGCAGCCACATGGACTACCTGCTGCTCTCTTACGTGCTCTATCACCAGGGCCTGGTGCCGCCGCATATTGCTGCCGGTATCAACCTGAACTTCTGGCCAGCTGGTCCGATTTTCCGCCGTCTGGGTGCGTTCTTCATTCGTCGTACCTTCAAGGGTAACAAGCTCTACTCCACCGTCTTCAGGGAGTATCTGGGCGAGCTGTTCAGCCGCGGTTATTCCGTGGAGTACTTTGTTGAAGGCGGTCGCTCCCGTACCGGTCGTCTGCTCGATCCGAAGACCGGCACGCTGTCGATGACCATTCAGGCCATGCTGCGTGGCGGTACGCGTCCTATCACGCTGGTGCCTATTTACATCGGTTATGAACACGTGATGGAAGTGGGCACCTACGCGAAAGAGCTGCGCGGTGCGACCAAAGAGAAAGAGAGTCTGCCGCAGATGCTGCGTGGTCTGAGTAAATTGCGCAACCTCGGTCAGGGCTACGTGAACTTTGGCGAGCCCCTGCCCCTGATGACATATCTGAACCATCATGTTCCGGAGTGGCGCGAGTCTATTGATCCTATCGAAGCGGTACGTCCGGCCTGGCTGACGCCAACGGTCAACGGCATTGCATCCGAGCTGATGGTACGCATCAACAATGCTGGTGCGGCAAACGCCATGAACCTGTGTTGTACCGCGCTTCTGGCCTCTCGCCAGCGTTCACTGACCCGTGAACAGCTGACCGAGCAGATTGATTGCTATCTGGATATCATGCGCAACGTGCCGTATTCCGTGGATTCGACCGTGCCGTCTGCCACCGCCAGCGAATTGATCGATCACGCGTTGCAGATGAACAAGTTCGAAGTCGAGAAAGATACGATTGGTGACATCATCATTCTGCCGCGCGAGCAGGCCGTGCTGATGACCTACTACCGTAATAACATCACGCACATGCTGATGCTGCCGTCACTGATGGCAGCCATTATTACCCAGCACCGCCGTATTTCGCGTCAGGAGCTGCTGCGCCATATTCAGGCCATCTATCCGATGCTGAAAGCGGAGCTGTTCCTGCGCTGGAGTAACGATGAGCTGGCGGCAGAGCTCGATAAAATGTCCGCAGAGATGCGTCGTCAGGGGCTGATTACCATCAGTGATGACGAACTGCATATCAATCCGTCACGTTCCCGAACCTTGCAGCTCCTGGCTTCCGGTGCGCGTGAGACGTTGCAGCGCTACGCCATTACCTTCTGGTTATTGAGTGCTAACCCGTCAATCAACCGCGGTACGCTGGAAAAAGAGAGTCGGACACTGGCCCAGCGCCTGTCCGTTCTGCATGGCATTAACGCCCCGGAATTCTTCGACAAAGCGGTATTCAGCTCCCTGGTGCTGACGCTGCGCGACGAAGGTTACATTAGCGATACGGGCGATGCTGAGCCGGAAGAGACGATGAAGGTTTACCAGATGCTGGCAGAGCTGATTACCGCGGATGTGCGTTTAACGATTGAGAGTTCAACGCAGGGCGAGTGATGTTAAAGCCGGGTGGCGCTAACGCTTACCCGGCCTACATGTTCTGCTAAATCGTAGGCCGGGTAAGGCGAAGCCGCCACCCGGTTTTTTTATGACCAGTAACTCATCGCTAGCCCCATAAACAGCACCAGCCCGACGTAGTTATTATTCAGAAACGCTTTAAAGCAGGCTTCACGCTCGCGCTTCGCGATCAGCTTCTGCTGATACGCAAACAGCAGACCCGCCACCAGCACGGACCAGTAAAACTCCCAGTTCAGCCCGTTCAGGCTACCAATCGCCACCATCAGCGCCAGCACCGACACCTGCAATATGCCGATGATCAGTTTGTCGTGACGGCCAAACAGGATCGCCGTCGATTTGATGCCAATCTTGAGATCGTCATCGCGATCGACCATCGCGTATTGGGTATCGTACGCAACGGCCCAGAGAATATTCGCCAGGAACATCAGCCAGCAACTGAGCGGAACGGACTCGCTGACCGCGGCAAACGCCATGGGAATCGACCAGCCAAATGCCGCACCCAATACCACCTGCGGCAGATGGGTGTATCGCTTCATAAATGGGTAGACCCAGGCCAGCGCCAGAGCAGCGACGGACAGCAGAATGGTCATGGTGTTAAGGGTTAACACCAGCATGAAAGAGAGAAGCACCAGCACCACAAACAGGATGCGCGCCTCTTTCCCGGTCACCTGACCGCTCGGCAAAGGACGATTCGCGGTGCGCTTAACATGTCCATCAAATTTCCGGTCAGCATAGTCGTTAACCACACAGCCCGCAGCGCGCATCAGCCAGACACCCGCCACAAACACCGCCAGGATCCACAGCGGCGGTACGCCCGGCGTGGCAACCCACAGCGCCCATAAGGTCGGCCACAGCAGCAGCAGCGCGCCAATGGGTTTATCAGTACGCATCAGGCGGTGATAGGCCAGCAGCTTATTCTGCGTCAGACTCCACTCCATTTTTTCTCCCTCTTAGTACAACGGCGATGCAGGCAAAAAGAGTTCCGTCAGTATTAACGGCTTGCCACTCAAACGAAGGCGGGAACGGCGCCCCCACAAATCGGCATCGCAACCAATTTCAATAAAATCACGGGTCAGTTCAGACGAGGTGAACAGATAGCGCCCCAGCGGCGTTTTGCCGAGGCGTTGCAGTGCCAGCTCCGGCCCGGAAAGTGTAGACTCAGGAACCACCGTTCGCCCGGCAAGCCACGGCTCGCCATCCGCACAGAGTAAAATTTCACGCAGCCAGTAGCGTTCTTCCTGCGGCAGCAGCGGCAGCTCGCTGGCAATCTCCGCAGGCGAGACAAACCCTTCCTGAATCATCGTCACCGTGACCGTTTTACCCTGTTGCTCAAAACGTTTTGTCATGGAATCTTCCAGCAGCAGCCAGTCCAGCTGTTCCGGGTCAAGCGCAGGGATGTGGTCGAAATAGCGTAGCGCACGCAGCTGCGTTAGCGCGGGGTGTGACATGCCAGACTCTCCGATACATAACGTAAAAGCATTGTATCGCAGATTGGCAAAATGAGGACGGACAAACAGAATTTAACGATCACTATCGCAACAAAGGTGCAACTTAGCCAAAAAAAGTGCGCCCGCGAAGGCGCACCAAACGACTAACAAAATCAGCACTGTGGGGAGACGGTTACCCCTTGCCTTTTACACTGCTGATAAAGGTGGAACGGGCAGTGGTTGAACCTAAACGCTCGGCTTCATCAAGCAGTTTCAGCGCTTTATCGACATCGCCGTTTTTAACTGCCTGCTTGATGGCGTTGTTAAAGTAAGTTTCAGTATCGTTAAGCACCGGCTCGGCTTTTTTCGCCGGGGCCGGGGCTGCGGCTGGTGCTGCGGCTGGCGCGGCATACACAGGCGCGGCAGTATTACCCACCGTTACCGGACCCGGGCCAGATGAGCCAAACAGTGGGCCTACGAGTACGCTGGAGGCGCTGTTGGTGGAGACTTTCAGCTTGATCAGACCATCGGTTGTATGACGGGCAAGCGGGTCCGGAATATCCGGGACAGAGTTCCCCGTGCCTTTCGCATAGGCTTTTGCCGGGTCAACAAGCTTCGTTGTCTGTTGCAGATCTTTTTCAGTCGTGAACACCAGGACATAAATCTTCTGCTGACCCAGGGCTGGCGTCAGGCGCATAACGCCTTCCAGCCGATCGGCACTCATGACGCCAGGCTCCTGATAGCTGAAATAGTCGCTTGGGAAGAACGCGGATGGCGTCATGTTCTGATCGAGGATCAGCACGTTAGGCGCGAAGACGCTGGTCTGTTTATTGACTTCACTGGTCAACGTCAGGGTCAGCTCGCCGATATTCGCCGGCACGCTGAAAGCCGCGACCGGACCGCTGATACCCGGCACGTTCAGTGACTGACCCCCCGCTGAAAGCTGGGTAGTTTGTGTTTTCGATTGATCAACTGGCGTCCACACCAGTTGCTGAAGTGCCGCAGCCGGAATAGCTGGCGCAGCGCTGGTATTTTGAGGAACAAAATTCACATCTGCAAAGGTGACCGCAGGCGCACAGGCCAACAGCCCCGCAGAGAGGCACAGCGCGACGAGACTTTTCTTCATTTTCATTGTTATTACCTCTGATAGCGTGAGCACTGCGGTGGCCAGGCAATAGCGCGCAGCACCCTAAGGAGAGAGGGGCTCACGCCCCTCTTTTTAGGTCATTACGTCAGGTCTAACGAATTACCACCAGATTTCCATCTGGGCACCGAAGGTCCACTCATCGTTGTCGCCACGGCTGAAGGTTTTCGCGGAGGTGTCGCTATACGCTACGCCAGAGGTGTAGCCCGTATCGCCGTTGTTCGCGTAGCCCCATTTCTCATCCCACTTCGCGTAGGTTGCGAAGACGCGGATAGCCGGACGGGACCAGATGCTGTCGCCTGCCTGCCATTGCTGTGCCAGGGTGATTTTGTACTGGCTGTTTTTGTCGTCAGTTTTCTGAGATTTGACGTTGTCGTAGCCCACTTCCAGCAAGGTGCTCATGATCGGCGTCCATTTGAACATTGGACGAACACCCACGGTCCACCACTCGGTACCGTTGTTGTTGTCACGATCGATGTTCTGGTACATACCGACGTACATCAGGTCCCAACGGTCTGCCAGGGTGATTGCACCGTGATCCAGCACGCGCCACATAGAGCCGTCGTTATCGATGCTGCCGCCCTGTGGAATACCTTTACCGTTAGAGGTCATGGAATCCGTACCGTATTGCAGTACGAACTTGTTGAAGCCTTTCATCATGCTCTGGGTGTGTTCAGCGGTGAACAGCCAGCCATCTTTAGAGGCGCCAGGTTGCAGGTAGTAGTCGTCAGGAATGTTGGTATGACCGTAGTCAACGCCCAGCTCCAGCGTACCGCCCGGGTTGGTTTCCAGACCGGCTAAACGGACGTCGAAGACATCGTTTGGTACCACGTTGTCATAAATACGGTCGCCGTTCGCATCACGATCGGCGAAGGTTGCAGAACCGCCGGACTCAGAAGAACGGGTCGCTGCCAGAGAGAGTTTACCAAAGCCCAGATCGATGTTTTCAATACCGGCACCAGGACCAGAGATATCCCAGTAGTAGAAGTCGATCATGTGTACGTCATGACGCTGATAGAAGCGTTTACCAGCCCAGATGGTAGAGCCTGGCAGCCATTCAATCAGGTTTTTACCCTGCACGTTAGCTTCACGGAAGGCCGGGCTGGTGGATTCCCAGTCATTCTGTTGAGAAACGGAGTACGCTACGTTGGTGTCGAAATAGAAGCTCTTGTCGCCTTCTTTCCACACTTCCTGGCCCAGTTTCAGTTCGGCGTAGGTTTCACATTCGTTACCGAGACGGTATTTACTTTGTGCGCCTGTTGCCTGGAAACATTGTTGTTCACCGCCACTTCCGGTCCAGCCAATGCCGGAACGAGCATAACCTTTAAAGTCTACGGCGCCCGCCTGGGCAGACAGGATGCCTGCCGCAATGGCGACAGCCAGAGGGACTTTGCGCAGAGTAATCATTATTCTATCTCCTGAGATCATTGCTTTTCTTTGTAATTGGAATGCTTAAACGCCTGGCTCTTTGTGCAACCGACGACATGCAGTGCCATCCTCACGGAACAGATGGCAGCGCTCTGGCGGCAAACCGATAGCGAATGTGGCACCCTCTTCTACCAACACCACGTCATTCTGGCGGTAGACCAGGTTCTGACGGATGGCGGGGATCTGGATATGAATCTGTGTTTCGTGACCAAGCTGTTCGACGACCTGAACTTCACCTTCCAGCGTCACATCAGCGATGTGGCTCGGCAGTAAATGCTCAGGGCGGATACCGAGGGACATATTGGCCCCCACCTGTACATTGGCGCTGTCGACCGGCAGCCAGACTTGCTGACGGTTTGGCAGCTCCACCTGTACCTGTTCGATTGCCGTCGCGGTCACTTTTACGGGCAGGAAGTTCATCTTTGGCGAGCCAATGAAGCCCGCAACAAAGCGGTCTGCCGGATAGTGATACAGCTCCAGCGGTTTGCCCACCTGCGCCACGCGACCGGCGTCCAGTACCACGATTTTGTCGGCCAGCGTCATCGCTTCGACCTGATCGTGGGTGACGTAAATCATCGTGCGCCCCAGGCGCTTGTGCAGACGGGAGATTTCGATACGCATCTGGACGCGCAAGGCGGCATCCAGGTTAGAGAGAGGTTCATCGAGCAGGAATACGCGCGGCTCGGCCACCAGCGTACGGCCGATCGCCACACGCTGACGCTGACCACCGGAGAGCGCCTTCGGTTTACGCTCCAGCAGATGTGCCAGCTGGAGCACTTCCGCCACCTGGGTGACGCGCTGGTTAATGGTCTCTTTTTTCGCGCCGGCCAGCTTCAGGCCAAAGGACATGTTCTCGGCAACGGAAAGATGCGGATAAAGCGCATAAGACTGGAACACCATGCCCACGCCGCGTTCAGCTGGCGGGATGTCGTTCATTCGGGTATCACCAATAAATAAATCGCCACTGGTGATGGTTTCAAGACCGGCAATCATACGCAGCAGAGTAGATTTACCACAGCCTGATGGACCAACGAACACCACAAACTCACCTTCGTGGATGTCCAGATTGATGTCTTTTGACACCACAACGTCGCCCCAGGCTTTCGTTACATTACGCAGCTGTACGCTCGCCATGCCCTTCTCCCTTCGTTACAACCTGTCACCGACAGAAACATTCAAGATAAGTTCACTATGCGTGTTCCATTACTTTCGTGAATCCTCCACCCCCCGGCTTTTTTATGGGGGAGGAGGCGGGAGGATGAGAGAGCAGGCTCTGCGACCGCAGCGGAGGGGCTGAGGCGAAAATCGTGAAGCGGCCTGCAAAATTCAGTGGGTTTTTATGTGCGCCAGCACTCATAACTTAAATTTATGTTACAGGGATCACACAAACAGGGGGTGGGGCGTAGGGACTGGGAGGATGGAAAGAGGATGTCAAATAAGGAGACTGAGTCACGTTGAACCACCTTATGTATCCACGAGCACATCACCAATAAAGGATGGCAGATATGAAGATCAAGACTGGCGCACGCGTTTTCGCATTGTCCGCCCTCGCAGCAATGATGATTTCCGCACCGGCTCTCGCCAAAATTGAAGAAGGTAAGCTGGTTATCTGGATTAACGGCGACAAGGGCTATAACGGTCTGGCCGAAGTGGGCAAAAAATTCGAGAAAGACACCGGTATCAAAGTCACCGTAGAACACCCGGACAAACTGGAAGAGAAGTTCCCGCAGGTTGCGGCAACCGGCGATGGTCCGGACATTATCTTCTGGGCGCATGACCGTTTCGGGGGCTACGCGCAGTCTGGCCTGCTGGCAGAAGTCACGCCAGACAAAGCCTTCCAGGACAAACTGTTCCCGTTCACCTGGGACGCCGTTCGCTATAACGGCAAGCTGATCGCTTACCCAATCGCGGTTGAAGCCCTGTCACTGATTTACAACAAAGACCTGGTGCCAAATCCACCGAAAACCTGGGAAGAGATCCCTGCTCTGGATAAAGAGCTGAAGGCGAAAGGTAAATCCGCTCTGATGTTCAACCTGCAAGAGCCGTACTTCACCTGGCCGCTGATTGCTGCCGACGGCGGCTACGCGTTCAAGTTTGAAAACGGCAAATATGACGTGAAAGACGTGGGCGTGGACAACGCGGGCGCGAAAAAAGGCCTGACCTTCCTGGTTGACCTGATTAAGAACAAACACATGAATGCGGATACCGACTACTCCATCGCGGAAGCGGCGTTCAACAAAGGCGAAACCGCGATGACCATCAACGGTCCGTGGGCCTGGACCAATATCGACAAGAGCAAAGTCAACTACGGCGTGACCCTGCTGCCAACCTTCAACGGCAAGCCGTCTAAACCGTTTGTTGGCGTGCTGAGCGCGGGTATCAACGCCGCCAGCCCGAACAAAGAGCTGGCGAAAGAGTTCCTCGAAAACTACCTGCTGACCGATCAGGGTCTGGATGAAGTGAACAAGGACAAACCGCTGGGCGCCGTTGCGCTGAAATCCTTCCAGGATCAGTTAGCGAAAGATCCACGCATTGCGGCCACCATGGATAACGCCCAAAAAGGCGAAATCATGCCGAACATCCCACAGATGGCTGCGTTCTGGTACGCCACCCGTACCGCCGTCATCAACGCTGCAAGCGGTCGCCAGACTGTTGATGCCGCGCTGAAAGATGCTCAGGGTCGTATTACTAAGTAAGTCTGAAAAACGGCGGGTGGCGCGTGCGCTTACCCGCCCTACGACTACGGCACGATCCGTAGGTCAGGTAAGCGCAGCGCCACCTGACGATAAGTTTCCACCGTTGTAGAGGAAGAACCCCATGGATGTCATTAAAAAGAAACGCTGGTGGCAAAGCGACGCACTGAAGTGGTCAGTGATAGGTCTGCTGTGTCTGCTGGTGGGTTACCTTGTTGTTTTAATGTACGTGCAAGGGGAATACCTTTTTGCCATCATGACGCTGATTTTAAGCTCGGTTGGCCTGTATATTTTCGCCAACCGTAAAGCGTATGCCTGGCGCTATGTCTACCCCGGTGTTGCCGGGATGGGGCTGTTTGTCCTCTTTCCGCTGATCTGCACCATCGCGATTGCCTTTACTAACTACAGCAGCACCAACCAGCTCGCGCAGGAGCGTGCCACCCAGGTGCTTCTGGATCGTTCTTATCAGGCGGGTAAAACCTTTAACTTCGGCCTGTATCCTGCGGGAGATGAGTGGAAGTTAGCGCTCACTGACGGTGAGAGCGGCAAAAACTATCTTTCCGACGCGTTCAAATTTGGCGGCGAGCAGAAGCTGGTCTTAAAAGAGGCCGCGGCCCTGCCGGAAGGTGAACGTGCCAACCTGCGTATCATCACTCAAAATCGCCAGGCGCTGACCCAGCTCACCGCCGTGCTGCCCGATGACAGCAAAGTAACCATGAGCTCGCTGCGCCAGTTTTCCGGCACGCAGCCGCTTTATACTCTGGCGGATGACGGCACGCTGACCAACAACCAGAGCGGCGTAAAATACCGCCCGAACAACGATATCGGTTTCTATCAGTCGGTGAATGCCGACGGCAGCTGGGGCGACGACAAGCTCAGCCCGGGCTATACCGTTACCATCGGCTGGGATAACTTTACCCGCGTGTTTACCGACGAAGGCATCCAGAAACCGTTCTTCGCCATCTTCGTCTGGACGGTAGTCTTCTCCATCCTGACCGTGATCCTGACCGTGGCCGTGGGCATGGTGCTGGCCTGTCTGGTCCAGTGGGAATCCCTGAAGGGCAAAGCGATTTACCGCGTGCTGCTGATTCTGCCGTACGCCGTGCCGTCGTTCATCTCGATTCTGATTTTCAAAGGGTTGTTTAACCAGAGCTTCGGTGAAATCAACATGATGCTGAGCGCGCTGTTCGGCATCAAACCGGCCTGGTTCAGCGACCCGACCACCGCTCGCTCGATGATTATCATCGTGAACACCTGGCTCGGTTATCCGTACATGATGATCCTGTGCATGGGGCTGCTGAAGGCCATCCCGGACGACCTGTACGAAGCCTCGGCGATGGACGGCGCGGGTCCGTTCCAGAACTTCTTCAAAATTACCCTGCCGCTGCTCATTAAGCCGCTGACGCCGCTGATGATTGCCAGCTTCGCCTTTAACTTTAACAACTTTGTGCTGATTCAGCTGTTGACCAACGGTGGACCGGACCGTCTCGGCACCACCACGCCGGCAGGCTATACCGACCTGCTCGTGAGCTACACCTACCGTATCGCCTTCGAAGGCGGCGGCGGTCAGGACTTCGGTCTGGCGGCGGCGATTGCCACCCTGATCTTCCTGCTGGTGGGCGCCCTGGCGATCGTGAACCTGAAAGCTACACGTATGAAATTTGACTAAGGAGGGCACTGAACATGGCAATGGTACAACCCAAATCTCAGAAACTGCGCCTCCTCGCGACGCACTTAGGCCTGCTGATTTTCATCGCGGCGATCATGTTCCCGCTGCTGATGGTAATCGCCATCTCCCTGCGTTCGGGGAACTTCGCCACCGGGAGCCTGATCCCGGATGAAATCTCCTGGGAGCACTGGAAACTCGCGCTGGGCTTCAGTGTGGAACACGCGGATGGCCGAGTCACTCCGCCGCCGTTCCCGGTGCTGCTGTGGCTGTGGAACTCGGTAAAAGTGGCGACCATCACTGCCATCGGCATCGTGACGCTCTCCACCACCTGTGCTTACGCCTTCGCCCGTATGCGTTTTCCTGGCAAAGCGACCCTGCTGAAAGGGATGCTGATTTTCCAGATGTTCCCGGCGGTGCTGTCACTGGTGGCGTTGTATGCCCTGTTTGATCGTCTGGGCCAGTACGTGCCGTTTATCGGCCTGAACACCCACGGCGGCGTGATCTTCGCCTATCTTGGCGGCATCGCCCTGCATGTGTGGACCATCAAGGGCTATTTCGAAACCATCGATGGTTCACTGGAAGAAGCCGCCGCGCTGGATGGCGCCACCCCGTGGCAGGCGTTCCGTCTGGTGCTGCTGCCGCTGTCGGTGCCGATTCTGGCGGTGGTGTTCATCCTGTCGTTTATCGCGGCGATCACCGAAGTACCGGTCGCCTCTCTGTTACTGCGCGATGTGAACAGCTACACCCTGGCCGTCGGTATGCAGCAATACCTCAACCCGCAAAACTACCTGTGGGGCGACTTTGCCGCGGCGGCCGTACTCTCTGCCATCCCGATTACCGTGGTGTTCCTGCTGGCCCAGCGCTGGCTGGTCAACGGCCTGACGGCGGGCGGTGTGAAAGGTTAAGTTTCATCTGTTATGCCACTGCAACCCTCAACTTTAGACGTATTGTATTGAACCAACTTGTGACTGTTGTTAGGCGCTCTTCGGAGCGCCCTTTTTTTATTCGCGTTTCAGCCGCTTTGAGTTGCACAGCCAGAGGGTGATCACCAGCAGCAGGATCGCCGCCGAGTAGATCAGCACGTCGAGCGGGGATTTATGATCGACGATGATCAGCCGCACAATGGCGGTGATGCCAATATAGACAAAATAGCGCAGCGGGAAGTGAAAGCCGGACTGAAAGTACTTCACAATCAGGGCGATAAATTCAAAGTAGAGAAAGTAGACCACCAGGCCTTCCACCAGCGCGTATTTGCTGGTTTGCTCAGGTGCGAACAGCACATCCGCCAGATGCACCGTCTCTTTACCCAGAAACACGACCAGGATCAGGCCAAGGCTCAGCAGACCGAGGTTCAGCACGGTCTGGAGTATCGTTGAGATAAACTCAACACGCGGGCGAGTCAGGGATGTCATACAGCACCTCATTCTCCAGGGCGAGGTTCCTGTATAACGCAAAAATGTGACGGGGATCTATATTTTTTGTTTATGTTTTGTCCATATGAACATTCTTGCCGGGCGGCACTGCGTTTGCCCGGCCTACAAAAATACTTTCGTAGGCCCGGTAAGCGCAGCGCCACCGGGCAAACAAGCATCAGCGGAAGTTAATGTTCTTATCGCTGGTCATATCATACAGCTGGAACTTACGTCCAAGCTGCTGACCGCCGTCGCGCGTCAGCGGCGTCCAGCCCACTGCCGCACGGCTGCGGGTTGGGCCTGACGAGAACAGATCCAGCGGAATCGACACATACACCCCTTTGGTGAAGTCCCCTTCCCCGTACTCGTCTGGCGAAACGTTGGTGATGGTGGCATAACCGCCTACCACAACGCCGCTGTCGAAGTGTTTGGAGATATCCAGCGTGCCGCCCTTATCACCCGCCAGATACTGGCCGACGCTGGCTTTCACCAGCACGTCCTGCGCGAACGACGGCGTCCAGTAGGCGGTCAGGTGGCCGGTTTTGACGCTGTAGTCGGTGAACTTCATCATGTCCTGCGCGCTGCGCCAGTCACGCTGTTTCACGTAGTTGGCATCAATCCCAAACGCCCAGTTGCTGTCGACAGGACGATAAAGCACTTCTGCCCCGGCGCCGCCGAACATGGTTTCCAGATAGCCACCGTAAACCTGGCCGTAGAAGCCGTTGCCGAAGTACTGGAAGTAGTTGGCCTGGAGGTTATTCACGTAGATATCGTTCTGCACATATTCGCGAACGCGGGTACGCACGCGCGGCAGTTTTGAATCGTTCGGCGGGTTGGTGTAGTTAAATTTGTCGTAGTTGTTGGCAAGGTTGCCGAACAGACTACCGGTGGTCAACAGGTGGTCGGTCACCCACAGATCCGCCGTCGCCATCGCGCCCAGCTGATACATGTAGAAGTTTTCCGGCCCACCCACGGACTGGTTCAGCACCGGATCGATATGGAAATCGAAGCGGGATTTATCGATATACCAGCCCTGCTCGGTGCTCTCTGGCACCACCGGCTCAACGCGTTTTTGCACCAGCTCGGTTTCATGTCCCAGCGGTTCGCCTTCAAGATGACGCTTAAGGCTGGCAACATCGGTTTCAGTGGTGACCTGCGGCAGGTTGAGACGGTTCTCCGTCACGCGGATCGTGCGGATCCCCTCCGGCAGATCGTTCATGACGATCCGGTTGGCGCGCTCGATCCCTTCGCGGGAGTCGCGGTATTTTACCTGCTCGCCGGTGACGTACAGCGTATCGCCTTTGGTCTGGATCTTCGGATCCGCCAGGCCTGCGTTATATTTCAGCAGCGTCAGCTGGTTCGCTACCACGGAGTGCTGAATGATCGCATCCTGCGGCTCCGGCTGGTATTTGGGCCGCGGGTTATCATTGTAGCGCGGCCGCATGTCGTTAAAGTTGGTGCGCAGCGTAAAGCCAAACATCAGGGTATTACCGCGCTCATAGCTGAGGTTAACGTCGGCCCAGTCGGTGACGCGGTAAATGGCGCCGACGTTAAACTTGCTCTTCTGCTCAATCTTGCCGGCAAAATCTTCGCTGTAGTTATTGCCTTCGTACTCCAGCTTCAGGCGCAGCGGCTGCCATGGCGTTTGATACTCTACGCCTCCAAACAACGAGGCCGGGCCGTGGAACATCTGGTCGCCGTTGATGGAACCCGCTTTTTTATAGCTGTTATCGCGGTAGCAGTATTTGTCGCTGTAGGTACAGAACGGGTTGGTTACGTTGCCGCTGGTGCCGAGGTAGCCCCAGCCAAGACCCAGCGAGAAATCAAACGGTCCCCAGGCTTTGCTGGCAACGATGTATTCCGCATCAAACAGGCCGGTCCCGCCAATGTCTTTCGCCCCGACGGAGACCTGCGGCATCCAGTAGCTCTCTTCCCACAGGCGCAGCTTCACGTCGAAGGCTTTGTCTTTATAGGTCTGATCGCCGGAGAAGGCGTCCACGCTGCTGTACTGTTTTGTACGCACGTCGGTGTAGCGCAGCGTGGTCTCCAGCCAGGGGAATAGCTGCACGGACGCAGAGTAGTAACGGTACTGATCGTTATCGCGATAGTTAAGGCTGATTTCCCCCTCGCGGGCCATACGCGCGGTCGGGGTTTGCAGTAAGCCCACGCCGCCAAAATCGGACTGCGACGGGCCGATGGGTGCCGGATACGTTTCTGCATGACAGGCGGCACTCACGCACAGTGCAAGCATGCTGTAGAGATAGGTTTTTTTCATTATTCCGGTATCCGCTGTATCAGGGAGCGAAGGATATCGGCATTAAGCCCGTCATACGCTTTCGTCCAGAAATGGTCGGCAAAACCGACAAAAATGATGCTGCCTGGCATAGGTTCGATATGGCGTTTATTCCAGTAAGCCACCGGCGCTTTTTGCGTATGCCCGTCAGGATAGACCACCCAGGCATAGCTGTTATCCGCACCGCTGAGCAAGCTTTGCTCGTCGAGATAGCTCACGACGTCCCGGCCCGGCGTAAACGACTTTTTGCCAGGGCTGCTGATAAGCCCCATCACGGTGACGGTGGAAGGCTGAGCCGGCAGCCACAGGGTATAGTCCCCTTCCAGCGACGGATTGCCGTTTTCGGCGACGCGCACCTCATCCGGATCGAGATTCACCTTCTGGCGACCCGTCACCTTAACCGCCTGAAGCTGCTGACGCAGGCTAGTAATGGCCGCGGCATCGTCAGCATCTTCCTGTTGTGCCAGCCCGCTCAGTCGGGCGAGCAGCGCCTGATGTTTTTGTTCCGCTACAATCGTCGCCTGACGCTCGCTGATAACCGCCCCGGTCCACCAGCTTTTCGCCAGCCTCGGCTGCCCCACCAGATCGAGCAGATGCCCGGCATTGGTTAAGGTTTTAGGTTTTTCGCTGTCCGGGGTGTAGACCTGTACCGTTCCCGCAGACCACGCCAGCGGCGAGGCCAGGCTGGCGAGAAGCGCAACGTGAATGAACATTTTCATGATTTCGCCGCCTTGATCAGGGTGGTCTTCACCGGGAAGAAACCGGCACCGAGATACTGTAAGGACTGGCGGATTTGCCCCTCTCCGTCCACCCAGAAGCGGTTATGCCAGGTGGCCTGATCGGTTGTCACCTCTTCATCCAGCACGCGCACCTGCGTTTCGTCGCTGCCCACTTTGACGCTGTCCGTACCATCCCAGCGGAAGGTGGAGCGGGCCGTGGCGTAGCGCACCTGTTTGTGCTCGGTCCAGCCCATTGTGCGCGTCCAGCTTGCGCCATCGACGATCTGATTCGGCTTGATGAGCGGATCTTCAGCCAGGTTGTTTACCTCAAGCAGGTTGTCGCCGCCGAGCAACGTTTTCACGATTCGGGAATGCTGAGTCACGATGGTGGCCTGATCCTGCGTCACCCATTTCTGCTGCCCGTTTTCATCGAAAGCGAGCACCACAAACAGTTGCGGACCATCGTTTAGCTGCATGTACTGGCTGGCATACGGCATGTTCTGAAGTTCGTCATCGGTCAGATGCACGCCCGGCGTGCCGAACATGCTGTCCCACAGTGAGTGGCCCAGCCCTTTGGTGGTAGCTGAGCACGCCTGCAACAGCAGGCAAATCAGGATGATTGCAGGTCGCTTCACGACTCTTCTCCGAAGGGGCGAAATAACCACACCGAAGTGTGGTTATGATTAAAACACCCGGTATTACTGGGTGCTGGTCGTCGTAGTGGTCGTGGTTCCGGTATTGGAGCCATCACCGCCACCGGTTGCCGCCAGCGCGACACCCACGGCTGAACTTACGGCGCTGGTGCTGGCTGCGGTAGAACTCCCCGCAGACGCAGACGTCGCTGCCGACCCTGCTGCTTCCCCGACCTGGACCGGAGCTGCATAGACAGACGTCGCCGCAAGCGCAGATATGGCAAAAATGCCATACAGTACTTTCTTCATAACAATTTCCCTTCAATGAATGAATGGAGATTTGCCCGAAAAGAAATTCAGGCGGATTCGAGTATACACAACTAAAGCAGTGGGTTTACCGTGGGGGTAAATAGGGATGAGGTTTTCAGACTAATGGTTAAAAAT